>NZ_AOME01000001.1 GCF_000336935.1 Halococcus salifodinae DSM 8989
CAATCAGTCCCCATTCCTTCAAGGAGTCAGCTACGACTTCGTTTCAGCGACTGCCCAGACGGTTCTGAACGATTTTCCGACGCGACCAAACAATTGGAGCAACTGTTCACCATTTCGGTGTGAATACGTGCATCAATGCTAATGGGGAGTGGTCGCTCTCCTCCGGGGAGCATCGCTCACTTGGACTTACACGCCGTATCATCGGGACCAGGCTGGTGTTCGACGAGGGCGTCATAGAACGATTCTCACACCAATGAGCCGGGTGAACGTTGAGGTGGATGTGCTCAGCACCCTGTAAGATGATCCTTCGGTAGAGTCGATCTTTAATCTCGTGATGGCAGAGGTACTCGCGTTTTTGAGCATCTCTCTTTCGAGTTTCTCGAAGAGTTCGCCACGTTCGCCCCGTCGGAGGCGGGTCAAACACGAGATTACGAGCCACCGGAGTTGATGTGTGGCTTTCTGCACTGTTACTGAACCATAATGACAATGGAATCATTCTTCTTTTTGTGAGGAACAGGTGTTCTTCTCTGGCGACACGGTGGATTGCGCGGAGCTAAATCGTTGTTTGATAGCATAAGCCGTGTTCGGGCCGATTCCATATATCCGCTCCAAGTCGGACTGGGTGGTGTTTGCGAGTTCTTCCGTCGTATTGTACTCTGCAGAGAGGACAGCACTGATCTCTGGCCCAACACCATTCACATCTTCGACGCGTTTTCTGAGTTCCTTCGCTTGCGGATCAAGCGCAATGTTGACTCGCCGCTCCATCTCCTCTAGAGAAATCTTTCCGTCTGTGTACGCTTGGCGGGCAGCATCGACGTCATAGATGGTACCGTCTGACCGCTCTCTCGCGGGTGGAATCCTCAAAAATCCTACTGCGATCACTATGACAACTGCAGCAAGTATGCATAATCCAACCACATCAGTTCCGCCTACATATCCCAGCCCGAGTCCAAATCCAGCGAGAAGGACGAGAATTACGTATATGGTCTGGAGTATTACTTCTTTCATCAACTGTCGGTAGTGAACGCGGTGAATAAAGGGTTACTCGTAGAGATCATTGTGGAGAGCGAAGAATATGCCAAAGGCCAAACACAGATGCCGAATTTTCAATCGCGCTAACCAGATGTATTGCGTTTTCTGGCCCAATGCACATGATTTCACGTGTGTAGGGATTTCTCAAGATGCCGAATCACTGATTAGTCACTATCGTACCGATATGGTTATCATCTCACTCGAAATAAATTCCTATTCATGATTGTCCCGGTACAGCTTGGCGGTGAAACTGCTGTCGGTGCACTCATCATAGTAGCATCCCTCATTCTACTTATGATTACTGTCAACAGTATGATGGAGGTTGTCGGCCCTGGTGAACAGGGTGTACTCACCGTGTTCGGTCGGTACCGACGGCTTTTGAATCCCGGTATCAACTTCGTTCCGCCTTTTATTTCGAAGATATACTCAGTTTCTAAGGGAATGCAGGAGGTTGAACTCACTGACCAAACGGCCATCACGCGAGATGATGTTGTCGCCACTGTGGATATCGAACTGTTCGTTCAAGTTATGGATGCGAAGAAGGCTGCTCTCGATGTGGATGACTATGAGCAGAAACTCTCAACGAGTACTGTGACGACACTTCGTAAGATTCTAGAAAGCATGGACATTGAGGACGCGAAGGAGAAGGACGCAGAACTCGGCTCCCGTATTGAGAAGCAACTCAGAGAATCGGCTGCTGACGACCCTACCAAGTCTGGTGTTGTTGAGAGGGAAGACAAGGCCGTTACAGCTAGTTAGCTGATACGTGTTGCGGCCGGGAACGATACTA
>NZ_AOME01000002.1 GCF_000336935.1 Halococcus salifodinae DSM 8989
GTGAGATCGTTCTCCTGTTCGCGCTCAACAACATCAAGAAGCTCGCCAAGACGCTATGATCGTACTCCCGTACCGCATTTTCAATAGAGCAGTCTTGTTCATCTTCGTCGAGCTTCGGGGGCCTTCCGCCCCCGTAGCTCGGCATGAGTTGAGCAAACCCACCCTCGTTCCAGTCTTTTACCCACCGGCCACCGGTTGCTGGAGACCGTCCCGCACGATCGGCAGCCTCTGCAACCGTATCTCCTTGGTAGAGATTCTTCACAAAGCCAATACGCCGAAAACGATCGTCGTCTTCGGCTTCACGGAGCATCTCGTCGATCTTCTCCTCTGGAAGGTGCTGCTCGATCTCTTTGCGACGACTTCCGCCCATCACTCTGTCGTCGGCAGCCATTTTCAAAAATTCTCTCACTCATTACACTCGATCGACCGGGATATCGAGAAGCCACCACCAGAAGAGAGCGGTACCGGCGACGAGCCCGGCTCCATCTGGCTCGACCGATTTCTCAGACGCCTCCTCCCAAACGGTGCGGCCACAACCAGCGAGAACGATCGTCCAAACCGAGCCACCGATCAGAGCGGCGACCGGAAGCCGCCGAAACCCGCGCCCGAAGAAAGCGGCGTGTGGAACAAACGCGGATCGCGAACCATCGATCGCATCGTCGAATGGCTCGTGCCACCGCGTTCGAAGGATTGACCGCGATCGGATGGGAAACTCCGCCCGCCCATCGGGTACAGCCGGACTAGCAAACAAACACCGTGACAGAACACCAGCGAGAGCCGACCGACGCCGACTCACAGAACACAGCGCAGACGAGCGCCATCGATCATTCCGGCGACTCGGCACCACACGATCGGTGACTCGGCACCACACGAGCGCCAACCGGAGCTCGTGATCTGTTTCGACCGAGACCGAACGGTATCGGTGAACCCGCCACCGCGATCGGGTGATCCCGCAGTACCGCTCGCATGGATCAAGTATCTGGCCCACGACGAGCGAGCCACAGCCGTCGACGTGTGGGCAACGGGCAACCAACAGCTCTGCGAGGAGGCGATGATCCCCGGAACGGCCGAAGCGGTTGCCTACTGGAACCAGTATGTCGCCACGCACACCGATCACAGGACCAACGGCGATTCAACGACGGCGTATCCAGGTCTCGATCGGGAGCCACCACGACCCTGCCGACGGGATCGACTCCGGCTCATTGCGGATCTCCACGGACAACCACAGAAACAGGCCGCAACCGACACCGAGCAAGCACAGCGGCCGGTGTTCGTGGTCGTCGACGATGTCGAGTTGAAAGATCTGTCTGCGGAGGGGTTTGAGCATTTCCTGCCGTGGATGTTCTGTGCACTCACCGAGGACAACGACGGCCAACCCAACGTCTTCGAAGCGGTGGATGTCTCGCTCCCGCTCGCGGAACTGCCAGCGGCCGACGACAACGAGCCGAACGGCCGGGAGTCGTTCGTCTACACCAACGAACCCTACACGGCGACCGACGACGCAGCCGAACCACCACCGTACTACGAGCCAGCACGCAGAGAAGGCACACACCGCCGACGGTGACCGATGCCGATTCCAAAGACAGTTGGACGATGGCGACACTGAACAACACAAGCCGTCCCTGAGAGCTACTGCTTGCTACCGTACAGCAGTATGGGTGATCCAATGACAACGACAATCGAAGGCGACCATACGACAGCCGAGGTGTATCTCGACGAAGAGAACCTCGAAGCACTCACCAGAGAACAGATCCAGGAGATGGTGGACCACGAAGCGTTCACCGAACCCGTCCGGGTCATGCCCGACGCCCATCCTGGAGCGGGCTGTGTGATCGGCTTCACGATGCCGCTCGACGACAAGGTAGTCCCGAACGTCGTGGGGAGCGATATCGGCTGTGGCATGTTCGCGATCAAACTCGCCGAGAAGCCCGCGCTCTCGAACGCGGAGATCGACGAGCGCATTCGCGAGACGATCCCGATGGGATGGCACGCACACGACAACCAGGCGTACCACATCGGCAACGACTTCCCGTGGCAGGAGACCACCCACAAGATCGATCGCCTCCAAGACAGTTTGAACGAAGAGATCGACTTCGAGGGGTACGATCTCGATCACTTCAAAGACCTCTGCGAGCGCGCGCAGGTCGATCTCAACAAGGCGATCAATCAGATGGGAACGCTCGGTGGGGGCAACCACTTCATCGAGATCGCCGAATCCGAGCAGACCGGCGAGTGGTGGGCCGTCTTCCACAGTGGAAGCCGTGCGTTGGGCAACGCCGTCGCGGAGTACTGGCAGGAAACGGCCACCGAGCGACGAAATGAATCGACCGTGCCGCTGCTCACCGAAGAAGACGTCCCCGAAGAGATCCGCGAGGCCGGCGGGACAGCGGCCATGCTCACGGGCGAGGACGGCCGCCGTATCGACATGGAGCGCGCGGCGGCCTTCTGTCGCGAAACCTTCGACGGCCAGGCGATCGAGGCGAACCTCAATCGCATCCGGCAGGTACGCCACGACCGCGCCGAACAGCTCGAAGACGACCGCAACACACACCTCGACTATCTCGAGGGCGAGGCCGCGCACGGCTATCTCATCGACATGGCGTTCTGCCAGACGTATGCGTGGGAAAACCGACGATATATGGGCGAACTCGTGGCCGACGCGCTCGGCGTCGAGATCGCCGACTCGATCCATTCGCCACACAACCTGATCGACTTCGACGATCTCATCATCCGAAAAGGCGCGACCCGGGCTCACGACGGCGAACGGCTGATCGTCCCGTTCAACATGGGCGAAGGGTCGGTGATTCTCGAAGGGAAAGGCAACGACGACTGGAACAGGAGCGCGCCGCATGGGGCTGGCCGCGACGGCAGCCGGACGTGGGCCAAAGACGAGTTCACGATGGAGGAGTTCGAAAGTGCGATGGACGGGGTGTTCTCGACATCGATTTCGGAGGAGACGCTCGACGAATCACCGATGAGCTACAAAGATCCCGCCCTGATCGAATCACGGCTCGCCGAGACAGGCGAGATCAAGGATCGACTGGCTCCAGTCATCAACTGCAAGGCAGACTGGTGAGGGTAGAACGGTTGGCCTCACGAGGTGCCACCGATCGTCGTCCCGGCGTTCGAGTTCCATTTTCGGTTGGTATTGATCTGCCGGCAACGTTAATCGGTCGCCCGTGTTTCCCGCACGGTGTCTCGTGTCTTCTCGAATTGGTCGCCGAGCACCTCTTTTGATATCCACCCACAACCAAACCGGCAAGGATTCCGGCTTGTCATCGGGGCAACAGTAATACCGTCTCGTTGGCCGGTCGACGCTCCCGATATCGATTCGGATGGCAATAGCGAGACCACGACCGAAGAGCAGTCGGCCGTGTTCGCAATGCAGACGACAGCCGAGAGCGGGTTCCGTCCCGACCAGAAGTTGACTATTTCATCTCGGAGTAGATTTATTGATGTCCGATGCCAAGGAGCGGTATGACAGAAACCGACCCCGGTATCGAAGCGTGGAAAGAACACACGAGTGCGTTCGATAGGGTTCGGTCAGTCGCTGAGGCGGTCTCGCAGCCCCGATCGGCATCGTCCATCGCAGACGAGGCCCTCGTTGCAGAGAACACGGCTCGCAGTCATCTCGAACGACTCGTCGAGATGAACGTCCTCCTGAAAACTGATCGCGAAGGGACGGCGTTGTATACGCCCGATCCGCTCTACGTCCGTGTACAGACGCTCCGTGACCTACTCGACGAATACGACCATGATGGTCTCATTGGACTGAAAGAGGACTTGCAGGCACGAATCAGGACGTGGCAGGGCGAATACGACGTCAGCTCTCCGGAAGCGCTCCGCGAACGTGCAGCGGAGGCGGAACAGGTCGAACAAACCAGCGAGATTCGAACAACTGCAAGTGATTGGGAACTCACCAGATATCGCCTCACTATCGTTGAGGATGCCATCGAGAACTACGCAACCTACAGCCGTGACAGCAGGGCGATGGCGTAGTCAATGCGTGCCGGCGATCGCTCGTATGATTCGACAGAAGCCTCCCACAGGGCACTTCGTGGAATCCGGCGCGAGCTTGAACGTCATCCAGCGGTTTCGTCGGCCCAAGGGTTCCCACCGGACGTACACAACCACGTCGTCACAGAGCTGGAACCCGACCGAATCGGACGGAACGTGGACGATGCCACACTCACGGTGCGCTGGTTCGCGGGCGAGACGCCAGATGCCCGTCCGGAATTTTCGTTCCATTACCAGGATAACACAGGGAGGGACTTCGGGTGGCATCACGAACCGAATCCGCACGTCGAGGGGTGGGGACACTTCCAAGAGCGGACCGACGCCGAAACGGAGTATGCCTACGAACCGCACACGTTCACCTCGAAGAATCCGACGCGAGTCGTCTGGGAGGTACTGTCGCTTCTTCCTTCCAAAATATGACACGCTCCCATCGCAAGCCGCAGCTGCCCGTAAGCGGAAAACGGTTGCAACGCATGGAAGCGAATATCGGCAATATGGAGTACCCGAATCAGGACGAGATTCGCTCGCTTTGCACCCACCAGTCCTACGAGCGTGGTGTCAACTACCATAACCAAGGGCGAATTCAGGAGCTCGCAATCAACGAGGGGGAACTCACGGCCACCGTTCGCGGGACCCACGACTACGAGATCTCCATCACCGTGGACGACGAGGGCGTTCGGACTTACTTTTGTAGCTGTCCATACGACTACGCGGGAGCGTGCAAACACGTTATTTCGGTGCTGCTGGCAGCCAACAAGCGGGAACCGGAGCACACAACCAGCGACGACAGCCACACGGCAGCGGGATCGACGGGCCCCGCCGCGACCGACGTACAATCACTCGTCGAGGAGACCCCCGCCGAGGACCTCCGGACGTTTCTCCAGGAGCTCATCGAAGACGACCACGACATCCGTGACCGCTTCGTCGCGTTCGCTGGCGAGGATACAGAGAACACCGTCTACGACTACAAAGAGGAGATCAACCGACTGTTCGAGGATGCGCTGAGTCGGCGGGGCATGATCGAATACAACACCCACATCGATTTCTCACACTACCACGACCTCGCGGCGACCCATCGGTCTCGTGGTCACACCCACGAGGCGACGGCCATCTACCGCGCTCTCGCCGAGGCGATCCGCGAGAACATGACTCGAATCGACGACAGCGGCGGCTACTACGGCCGGAAACTCGAAACGATCATCGATGCATACGCGGAGACGATCACCGAGCAACCCCTCGAGCACGACGAAAAACGGCCCTACATCGACTACCTCGTTGCGGAGTTCATCGAAGCCGACTACGCGTTCGTCTGCGAGGACTACGGCGATGCCTTGCGGACGGTCTGTACGTCGACGAGCGATCTCGAACACTGGTTCGACCGTCTGGACCCCCATGTCCCGGACGTCTCGGTCGACCTCACCGGTAGCGACGAACCACCGGCACCGACTGGGACAGATATCCAGCAGCCACCCGCCGAGGCCGAGTCCGAAACAAGCGACGACACACAGGCTCCCCGCGAGCCACCCGACGGGACGCTCTATGCATCCGATTTCACTGCTGGGCCGCTCACCACCGAGGAGTTCACCGGTGAGACGCTCGACGTGGCCCATCTCACTGTCGGGCCGCTCGAACTGCAGTCTTTCGTCGGGGACGCCTTCGAAAACTTCCACGTCGATGCCCCCACGACGGTCGAGGACCACACCGCCGATGTCACATCCTCCGAATCGGAGGCATCAACGTCGGGGTCACCCTCGTCGCTGCGGACGCGACGTGTGCTGTCCTCGTATCTGTATCTGGTCGACCAACTCGGCGACGAGGAGACGGTGCTGTCGGTGTACGACGACATCTACCTCGACAATTCACAGTTCTGTAAACAGTACGCCGTGCAACTGATCAATCGTGGCAACGAGGAACAGGCGCTCCGCGCGGTCGAGGACGGACTCGAGACGTTCGGATCCACGACGACGCTGCAGTGGCTTGCGGCCGATCTTTACCGGGAGCGAAACTCGGACGCATACCGCCAGACGCTCGAACGCCTGTTCCTCGATCACAGCGAGTGGGACGCCTACGACGAGCTGAAAGCGTCGTGTGACGACGAGCGGTGGGACTCGATCTATGATGAGATCGTGACGTCCCTCGCGGACACCGATCGACGACGGCTGATCGATGTGTATGTCCACGAGGGCGAACTGGAAGACGCGTTTGCAGCGGTGGTTGATAGCGAGAACCTCGCGTGGTTGCAGCGGTATAGACAGTCGGTTGCCGAGGTGGATCCGGACGCGTATTTCGAGGCGTACAGGGAGCTCCTCGTGCCGTTTGCTGCTGGAGAGACAGGCCGACGACACTACCGGGAGATCGCCGATCATCTCGAAGCGATGCAAGCTCTCGTGTCTGCGGATCAGTTCGATGCGTTCGTCGATACGTTGAAGGACACCCACTCGAATCGACCGGCGTTTCTCGACGAGCTCGACAAGGCGGGGTTTTGATGTGGAGGTCGCGTGGTCGGGTGGCTGGACGATCGTCCGGATCGACGGTCGGTCGGTCGGTTGGATGAACTAATCCTGGGCAAGCCGTGTGGACAGACACACAAATCGAATACCGGAACTCGATCATCGAGACGGTCTGCGCCAATCGTGCATGGCGGTCGGATCGTTCGGAACGTCCAACAGTTGGTTTTCCAGAGACTGCATGGGGTTGGACGGAGGACGATCTCTCGGCAACCGGCCATTTTAGGTCATTATCACGATAATCATTATCCAGAGAATGACCTACTACGATCGGGACTCGGAGCTCGAAGCACTCGAACGGGCCCACGATTCGGCCACGCACGAGCTGTACAGAAAAGACAGCGAGACTGCCCCGAGGCTTGACCTCGGGGATGAATCGCGTACGCTGGATCGGTCACCGAATGGTCAGCGACACGTTTATGTTAGCCCAAATGCTAACATGAGCTGCACAGAAAATGGCAGAGAGAAATCTCAGAGTCCGCCTCTCGGACGAGGATATGGATCGCGCAAAAGCGTACGCCGAAGCGAACGGACTACGGATGCCCCGGGCGTACGCCGAACTCATCCGCGCCGGTCTCGACGCCAGTCCGGAGAGCTAATCGATGGATCTCACGCTCCGCTGTCGCGCGTATCCCGACGAGGAGACCGCCAGCGTAGCGTGGGAACACATCGATATACTTCGGCAGATTCGCAACCAAGCGATCCGTCACTACTACCGCTCGCCACACGACGACAGGCCGACCGAATACGACCAACACGCCAAACTTCCCGAGTGGAAACGGCGATGGCCGGTGTTCAAGAAACCGTCAGCTCATGCGGCTCAACAGGCCGTCTCACAGATCCACAAGGATCACGAAACACAGAAGGGGCGACGAGAGAGCGGCTACAAGACTGGGCGGCTCAAGTGGCAGGGTCGCGGTGAGTTTCGGTCGGTGTCGTACAACCAACCATCCCGCTACGACGTGGATCACAACACGGGCGAGGATGGCTGGCTCCGACTCCGGCTCGAAAAAATCGGCTGGATACAGGTTCGTGCTCACCGCGCGGTTCCCGAGACCGACGACGTGAAACGGGTCGTACTCAAGAAGGAACGAACCGGCGAATGGTTCGTGACCTTCGTCGTGGAGGCCGACGAACCAGAGAAACCCGACCTGTCGAACCTCACGGCCGACGAGTGTGTGGGCATCGACCTCGGGATTCTCTCGTACATCCACACCTCGGACGATCTGGCGGTAGGCTGTCTCGACTTGACCGACAGCTACGACCGCTACGCACGAGCACAACGGTCGTTGGATCGGAAGGGACACGGATCGGCGAACTGGGAGAAACAACGGCAGAAGGTCGCCCGAGCGAAACGGCACATCAAACGGAAGGTGCTCGACTTCCAGCACAAACTTTCGACATGGCTCGTCACGGAATACGACTTCATTGCCGTCGAGGACCTCGACGTGAAGCCGATGCTCGAAACGTCACAGTCGGCGAAGAACAAACAGGACGCAGCGTGGAGTCGGTTCATTCGCCTACTCGACTACAAGGCGAAGTTGCACGGCGTTCACGTGATCTCGGTCGAACCACGGAACACAACGAAGGCATGCAATCAGTGTGGCGTCAAGACCTCGAAGCCGTTGTGGGTCCGCGAACACTCGTGTCCAGCGTGCGGTCACGAAGAGGACCGGGACTTGAACGCCGCGAAGAACGTGCTCGACAAAGCGTTAGCCGAAAGCGGCGTGCCGTTCGTCCGAACAACCAACACACTTCATGTAGGGCCGGGACGGTCCGAATCAACGCCCGTGCAGACTGCGCTCCCTCCGTTCACCGACGGTGGAAGCGGCGTTTGCCGCCATTCCCACCGCGTGGATGCAAAGCGCGTCGTCGAAGCGGGAAGCCCCGACCCTTGAGGTCGGGGTTCGTTCACGTGGTGTACGGTCGTCGGCGAGTCGGAAAGACCGAGCTGCTCAAGCGGTTTTGTGCCGATCGAGCACATATCTATTTCCTTGCTTCACAGGAGGCAGAACAGCGACAGCGTGAGAAATTCGTTGGACAGATTGCCGATCATTTCGGAGATCGCGTGCCACGGATCGACGGATGGGACGAGGCGTTCGACTACCTCGGAGAGAAACTCGCGACGGAAACACTCGTGGTTGTGATCGATGAATTTCCATATCTCGTCGCAGAAAACGACTCCCTACCGTCGTATGTACAGTCGTTCGTCGACGAGCGACTGCAAGACACCGAATCGATGCTCGTGCTGTGTGGCTCCAGCGTGAGTACGATGGAATCGGAGGTCCTCGGACACGAGAGTCCGCTGTACGGTCGCCGAACGGGACAGATCGATCTCCAGCCGTTTTCGTTTCGACAGGCTCGGGAAGCGATCCCGTACGAATTCAAGGAGGCAGTTCGGTCGTACGCCGTCACCGGTGGGACACCGATGTATCTCACACTGTTCGATTACACTCGCTCCCTCGTCGAGAACATCCAGACACACGTCCTCTCGCCGACGGCCGTTCTGTACAACGAGCCGGAGTTTCTGTTGCGCACTGAACTTCGGACGCCAGCCCGATATATGAGTATTCTCGAAGCGATCGCCACCGGTCGGACGACGCCAAACGAGATTTCGGGGGCGACGGACATCGATTCGGGGCCACTCTCGAAGTATCTACGGACACTGCGACGGCTTCGCCTCATCGACCGAGAGGTCCCAGTGACCGCTTCACGGAAGCACTCGAAGCGGTCGCGATACCGCGTTGCGGACGAGTTCCTGCGATTCTGGTTTCGATACATCGAACCCAACCGCTCCAGCATCGAGCAAGCCCCGGAGATGGTTCTCGAGGGAACGGTCGAACCGGACCTCCCGAATCACGTCGCGACGACGTTCGAAGACATCGCCCAGGAAGCCGTCTGGGCCGCAATCCGTCACGGTGAACTCGATCCGTACGCGGAGGTCGGCCGATGGTGGTACGGGGAACACGAGATCGACCTCGTTGGCCTCGCTCCGGACGACGACCGAATACTCCTCGCCGAATGCAAGTGGACGGCCGAGCCGGTTGGGTACGCACTCATGGATGCTCTCAGGGACGACGCCGAGCACGTTCGGTGGGGGCCAAGCACGCGGGACGAACGATTCGCTCTCGTCTCGAAAAGCGGGTTCGTCGACGGTCTTGAAGACGATCTCGACGAGAACTGGTCGCTGTTCAGCGCCTCGGATCTCGAATCGCTGCTGTCTCCTGCCGAAGACAACTGATTTCACCCAATCGGTAGCGCGGAGGCACCACCCTCAAGGAGCGAGGCCGAAGGCCGAGCGAGTAGGGTGGGGAGGAGCGCGTTCGTATAGCTGGGCATTTGGACCGATCCGCACGTCGGAAGGAGCCTACCGACCGCTGGGACTATCCGGCTATGGCCTGCCGACCCCGAAATAAACTTAAGTACAGGCATTGTAATGTGAAGTGTGGTCGAACTCCGTCGTACCGTCGTCACAAAGCTTGATCTGCCCGAAGGGGCCGACGAGTCGCTTCAAGACACCGTCGATCAATTCAAGCATTGTGCGAACACCGCGTCCGAGTGGTGTTGGCACGGCGACGACGGATACCACGTTACCTCGAAGGCGAAGGCCGAACGCGCGTTGTACGCCGACCTAAAAGACGAGACGGACCTCACGGCGAATCTCGTCCAGAAGGGTATCCGCCGGGCCGTCGAAGCGGTCAAGTCCGGTGTCTCCCGCCTCAAAGACGGAGAGCGAACGTCCCGGCCGACGTTCCGAAAGACGTCCGTCGTCTACGACAAACGGTCGGCCACGTTCAACGAGGACCACGCGACCCTTTCGACGGTAGACGGTCGTATCCGTGCGGACTACGTTCTCCCCGACGACCCGGAGGGAACACCGCACGGTCGCTACCTACTGAACGACGACTACGAGCCGCGCATGGCGACGTTGCAGTACGACGCCGACGCGGACGAGTGGTTCCTGCACATCAGCCTCCGGAGTTACGACGGCGACGGCGAACCCGAGACTGATTCTTCGACCGAGCACACTACTGTCCTCGGCGTTGACCTCGGGATCGACACGATCGCCGCGACTTCGACGGGGAAGATGTGGTCCGGCGGCTACCTGAACCACCGCCGGGAACAGTACGAACGGGTCCGTGGATCGCTACAGCAACGTGGTACACAGTCCGCCCACCGCACGATAGAGTCCATCGGGGAACGCGAAACTCGGTGGGCCGACGACTACCTGCACTGTATCTCGAAGGCGCTTGTCCAAGAGGCCGACGCCTACGGCTGTGACGTGATCGCCTTCGAGGAACTAACCCACATCCGCGATCGGATGCCCAAAGCGAAGAAGTTCCATGCGTGGGCGTTCCGCCGCCTCTACGAGTACGTCGAGTACAAGGCCGAGGAGTACGACATCGACGTGGTGCAGGTCAATCCGGCGTACACGTCCCAACGGTGCTCGAAGTGCGGGACGACGCTCGAAGAGAATCGTCCGAACGGCGACCACCGATTCGAGTGTCAGAAGTGCGGGTACGCGGTCCACGCGGACTACAACGCGGCGAAGAACATCGGAATGAAGCACGTCCGTCGACGGCAGAAGTCCATCGGTGGACGGCCACGAGTCAACGTGGCCTTGAAGTCAGGGACAGTGAACGCGAACGGACGCTACTCGTCCACCGTCGCTTAGACGCGACGGATAGAGCCGGAGTCCACTGACAAGCCCCTCCCTCAAACGAGGCCGTCAGGCCGAGTTAGGGAGGGGTAGTTGACACGGCTTCGCCTCCACGACTGTGCCAACGACCGGTCGGAGTCGGCCTCGCCACCATCCAACGCCGACGGATCGACTACCACAGCGACATCGACAGCCGACGAACCGACTGCGGGCGTCGCCGACCTCGACGATTCGCTCGAGCGAGTGTCGGACGGTGACGTGGCAGCGATCACCGACGCCGTCGCGAACTTCGAGGCGATACTCTCGGCCGACGCCAGTGGCGACACGGACCGAGACGTGTTCTGGCCGTACTACGAGCGGGTCAGCAACGGCCTCGATACGGCGACCCGAACGGAAGGGTGGGAGCTTCTCGGTGACGTGATCGCGGCGTACGATCCCACAACAGAGGAGGAAGTAGCGTTCGCAACGCCCGCGATAGCGAACGCCATCGGGCGATACTGCATCCGCACCCGACTGACCGATGGCGTCGGGGCGATCCCGGTCGGCGCACTCGAGTATCTCGACGCCGTCGCGGTCACCGCCGACGACAGCGCCGATATCGCCCGCGAGGAGGTTCACGCGTACGGGTGGGGGATCGGCCACCCCGATCACTCGGTCGTCGATCGGCTCCACGCCCGCACGTCGGCGGATATCTTCTCGGTCACGCCCACACTCGAACACGCCTTCTACGCCGATCAGAACGCCGCCGTTGGGGCACTCGAAGCACTGGTCCGCGACGAATCGATCGATGGGACGCTGCCACGGCTGAATCGTGCGGAGATGCCGTACCGTCGGTACCTCCTCGACAGTGTGTTCGGTCTGAAGACGGACGACGACTACCCGAAGATGCCACGGTACTACGACTGGACCGAGGAGTTTGCGTACAGCTTCGATCTCGACGAGACGGTCGAACGGCGCATCCGAGAGCTCGTCGCGGAGACGGGTTTCGACGACAATCTGTCCGAAGACTGGACGCTCCGGGATCTCGGCGTCTGAGGGAACCACCACGCGGTACCGACCATGGCGATTGCACGAACACCGTGACGAACGGCAGCGGCGATCGAAACCCTCTGGAGTCGATGTCATCAATCGAGACGGCCAGAGAGTTGATAGTAGAAAAACAGTTATTCATGTGTAGAGTCTACACATGATTGATGGCCGAAGAGAAAACCCGCGTTGACTTCAACGCCCCTGCTTCGATCGTCGAGCGGGCCGATAATGTCGCCGAGTTGCTCAACGTCTCTCGAACGCAACTCCTCATCGATGCGCTCCAGGACGAACTCGACGAACTCATCAACGACGAGGGGTTCCGGAGTCGTCTCCGAGACGCCTACTATGACGAACGAATCGACTTCCAGACCGTGAAATCCGTTCTCGGCCAGGAAGAAGCCATGCGAATGAAGCTCCTGCGGGCATCGATCGACCGGGACCCACCCGAACCCCAGGTGATAGCGGAACTCCCCAGCGATGACGAGTTCTACGACGGCGAGGTGCCCGTGTGGCGGTCCGAGGGGGCAGCCGACGACGAAGACGGCGAGTCAACCGCCTAGCAGTGACCGACAACCCCCCGCAGTGTCGTCGACACCACTGTCCTGTTGAATCTCGCAACACCGGTCGTCGATGGAAGACCGGCGGCCCCCAGCGGTGCCGACCCACTCAAAGCACTCCTCAGCACCTATGACGTCCATGTGCCTGCGAGCGTCGTTGGTGAACTGAGTACTGCGACGGGGAGCGGTGATCTGCTCTCGGCGGCCGCTGAGCTGGTCTTGAACACGTCTCACCATCTGATGACCCACGATGTCGAGGCGAAAATCGACGCACCGCTCGAGTACGAACTGGATAGAGACGAATCGGATGGAATCTGGCTGGCGAACGATCTCGAGGCGGCGTTGTTCATCACCGACGAGTTCAACTCGACGAACTATCTGTTCGTGAGTCTGGCACTCGATGACCGCAATACGCTGTTCACGACCCCACACGTGCTGTGCAAGCTTGCGTCACGAGGTGTGCTCCCTCCCGAGTACGTCGACGCTGCCTGCAGTTACTATGCTGATACGAAACACTGGGACGAACAGTATCTCACCCGGCTTCGTGATGAGTACACGAAAGGGTGACCGAATCGGCGATAGTGATATCCTCCTCCCTGCCCTTACCGCTCGCTCCGCCCGCGCTCGAGGAGGGGGACTCCGCACTACCGGTTGGTCGAAATATCATCCGGTTGCGGGAGCTGCGTTCGGCGTGGGCCACGCTCACCCACACGAGGTCACGCCGGTCGAGAGCTCGGTTTCGTGCTCCGACAGGTCGCGATGTGTCGAGGCGAGCGAACCGGCCGGTCGCTACCTGGCGGTCGGGCCCGTATCCGGATTTTTAATACTAACCACGAGCAACGACCACGTAGAGGGGATCGGTCCCACGGGGCGTGATCGCGGTACGGAAACGCCCGGGTGCCGCCAGCACCCGGACCGGTCTTCTCTGAGAGGAAGACCAATGGAGACTACGGACGCACGCGGGCTTGAAGCCGTCGGCTCGCGTCCCGCACGTATCGATCGCACGCGCGAATCGACACCGTTGCCGATCGCCAGCGCCGGCGCTCGCACGGCTGCCGTCTCAGGGAACCGGAGGCGACGCCGATGAGCACGCGCGAGGAGGACGGGTACGCGATGGTGTATCCCGACGAGGACACCCAGTGGACGGCCGCCGACGTCCTCGGGGAGCTCATGGCGGGCACCTACGCCCACGGCGCGTGGGTCCGGATCCACGGCGTCGACCTCCGGCTGGGCGGGAGTGCCCACACCCAGAACGTCTGGTACGTCCATCCGCCCGACGGCGACGACCCCATCGAGGCGCTGAACCTCGGAGCCTTCCGGACCGCAAGCGCCCTCGAGGCGTATCTCAGGGCGTTCGATCCGGATGACGCCACCTGACACCGACAGTGGGAGACAACAGCGGTCCGCCGACGAGAACCGATCGGATCCGTGCCCGCCGCCCCGAACCGCGTCGGCCGCCGCCGGCCGTCCCTGAGAGATCGCGGCGCGGTCAGGACTCCTCGTCGAGGGCCAACGCCTCGGGGTCGACGTCGCCGGAGAGGTAGCGTTCGCCGAGATCGGTCAGCCGGTAGTTCGACTTGTCGATCCGTTCGAGGAGACCGGCGGCGGCGAGTTTCCGGCACCGACGGGAGAGATAGCTCGGATTGTAATCGATGTTGGCCGCGATGACGCTGGCGGAGGCGACGATCTCCTTTTCGGCGAGAAACGCCAGGACGCGATCGTCCGAGCGTGTCATCCAGTCGATGCGCGGCCGCATGCAAGGGCGACCGGCCGATCAGCCCTTAGCTACCGCGATCCGTGCTTTGTAGCCACAAAATACTGTATCTATAAGTCGATATTCGATACATAAGACTAAGGGCATCGATCCACATCGTAGCAGTATATGTCGACGCTGCCCCGAACGCCGAACGAACTCATCCGGCATCTGGCGCGGTCGACGACAGCCGAGGAGCTGACGGAGTTCCTCTGGCTGCTCTCGAACCGCCGTCGTCGCCTCGTCGTCGTGAGCGTGTACCTGGTGGGCCCGGACGAAACGATCGACCTCCACACGCTTGCCGGCCGGATCGCCAGCGTCGAGACGGACAAAGAACCGGCGACCATCACGAGAGCCGAGCGCCGAACGGTGTACACCAACCTCGTCCAAAATCACCTCGAACCGCTCGCTGACGCCCGGATTATTGGGTACGATCCGCAAAGCAAACACGTGCGTCGCGGACCGGCGACTCCTGCGGCGGGGATCATGCTGGCCGCCGCAGTCGTGGTCTTGCAGTTCCTCGCGCCGTACGAGCGAGACGACACAGCCTCGTAGTCAGCTGTCATAACTGCCTGTCACGATCCGTCTTCATCAAACACTGAAAAGAGTGATGAGCGCCTTTTTGACGAGGCGTTCGCCCTTCTCAGTGAGCTCTCCGCGTGCTTTGCCCGTCTGAATTGCTCCCGGTGGAATCGTGTAGAGCGCCCACGGCATCAGATACGTCGTGCTGGCGAACGAAATACCCGAGAGGCATTCGTTTTCGAGTTCAGGGGCATAGTGGTCGTAGTTCTTCGCACCAGTACCCAGACACATCACGGTACACTCGACGGAACTGAACGGCCGATTTTCGTGAGAGAGGATGATGACTGGGCGTTCGTCGTGTGCGTCAGTTGGATCGAACGCCCAGGCGACTGTCCCTGCAGGGTACTTGCTCATTCTCCAAGCTCGTCTTCCAGTTCTGCGAGTTCACGCTCAATCTCCGCATCGTCTATCCGTTCCGGGGGAACGTCTTCTGTGTCAGAAGCTGATGGCCGATCGTTGTCAGTCGGCTGGGTGAACATCCGGTCTAACTGGTCAAGACTGGCGACGTAGCGTCGAAGGCTCTCTCGCTGTTCAAGCGCGTGGTAATAGCTATCTTCGGTTTTTCCGATATAGCCCGCTTCATGAAGGCGCTTGAGAGTGGTCGTCGCAGTCCCGTGAGGAACATCGAGGTGTTCTCTGAGCTCGGAGGGTTTGTACCCGTACTCGGGGTTGTTGTAGAGAAACGCCACGATGTCTGATTTCGTGGTTCCCGGCGTCAGGTCGATCTTGGGATCGTNCGTACTCGGGGTTGTTGTAGAGAAACGCCACGATGTCTGATTTCGTGGTTCCCGGCGTCAGGTCGATCTTGGGATCGTGCGTGTCGAGGTGGACAGGCATGGCTTGTGATTGGTTGTAGTTGATTGTAGCTAAAAGTAGTTTCGCCTCCCGCGATTGGACGGACCACTTCCAACAACTGCTAGCGATTCTTCGTACACGACCACGCTCATGGCAAGCACATGCGTCGCGGCCCGGCGACTTCTGTAGCGGGGATCATGCTGGCCGCCGCGATCGTGATCTTACAGTTCCTCGCGCCGCGCGAACTCGAGGAGGAAGCCGCCTGATCGAACGCTGCTTGGACTTCCTCGAGCAGCGCCTCGATTCGCGTGCTACTCATCGGCGAACACCGCCTTGCGAAGCGACTGCAGTTCGTCGGTCCCGTACACACAGATTCCCTCAGCGAAAATCGTTCGGAGATCGTCACCGACCCGACGTGCGCTGTCGACTGACTCGACGTACTGTTCGAAATCGAACCGATCACCGTCGAACCGTTCCTCACGGAGTTCGCTCACGATATCGGCCACGTACCGTCGAGCCGCCGTCCGATCTCCTTCAACGACGACAAACAGGTCGATGTCGCTCTGTCGGTCCGCCTCACCGCGCGCGACGCTCCCGAAGACGACAATGCCGACGAGCCGCTCGATGTCGTCTGCTTGTGCGACCGTGCTCCGGACACGATCGACGAACGCTCGAATGGGGTCGTGAAACCCCGCTTGCTCGACTGCGAGCACTGGATCGTCCTTTTCGAGATGAGCCGGATCGATAGAAACATAATTCCGTTGTGGTGTTTTGCGGACTTCGATGATGTCCAGCTGGTCGAGGAGGTCGACAGCTCGCCACACCGTCGATCGGGTCGCCCCAGTCATTCCGACGAGATCCGCAATCGTGAACTCCGTATCGTGTGCATCGACGAGCAATCGGAGGATGTCATCGGCAGCGCCGATACGGAACACGTCTGTGTCGCTGCCCGGTTGTACTCGAACACAGGCTCTTATTCCTCGTTGCATGATTTCAGATGGTGTCTGATTACACGCAACAGCGTATAACTGTAGGGGTGTCGCTTTCCCGATTTCATCAGCGATTCACCCAAAATACAGTGCGGATGCCCCTCCCTCAACGAGCGAGCGTCAGCGAGCGAGCAGGGAGGGGTCATTTACCTAATTTCAGGCGCTAAGGCTCCACCCTCAAGGAGCGAGCGCGGTGCGTGGCGAGCGAGTAGGGTGGGGATACAGCGCCGTCATCACCCGTGCCTACACCCGCTTAGTGCGACGACCGGCCGGACCACCAACGCAACGTTCAAATATGTCTATCTCATATACATAGTCAATGGATCGGTACGAGGTAGAAGGCCACGAAGTCCACGACGGCGAGGCCAAACCCACCGGCACGGGCGCACACGTATTCGTCCCGAAACGGTGGATCGGCGCGACCGTCAAGATCGTCCGAACCTCCGAACCCGATCCATCCGACGACGAGTAGACCGTGCTGAACTACAGGTATCGCCTCAACCCGACGCCTGCTCAGAAAGAGCGGTTAGCGTGGACGGTCGATACCTGTCGCCAGGTCTACAACCACTTTCTCCACCGACTCAACCGCATCGATGACACGTCGTCGTACAGCGAACAGGAACGGCTACCGAAGCTCAAGGAGTGGTGGACCGACCTACGGGAAGTCCACTCGAAGGTGCTTCAGAAGGTCGTTCAGCGATTATACGACAACCTACAGACGCTTCGCGGTCTGAAGGAGAACGGCCACCGCGTCGGCCAACTCCGGTGGAAAGGAGCGGGATACTACCATTCGTTCACCTACAGCCAGTCCGGTTTCAAGCTCGACAAAAAGGGCGACCGCGACGAACTGTGGCTGTCGAAAATCGGGCGTATCCCGGTCGTCGCACACCGCGACCTCCCCACCGACGCGACCGTGAAGGCCGTCACAATCAAGCGCGAACCCACGGGGCGCTGGTACGCGGTGTTGTCGGTCGAAACACCCGACGATCCGCCGGAGAAACCGACGAATCCGGAGAACGTCGTCGGCATCGACGTGGGCATCGTGAAGTTCGCCCACGACACCGACGGCACGGCGGTCGGGTCGCTCAACCTCTCACACGAACGCGAGCGACTGGAGCACGAACAGCGTGTCCTTTCGCGGAAAGAGCACGGCTCGGCGAACTGGGAGAAACAGCGCCGGAAAGTCGCTCGCCGACACGCCGACCTCAAACGAAAGCGCCGCGATTTCCTCCACAAGTTGTCGAACTACTACGCGGAGGAATACGACCTCGTGGCGGTCGAAGACCTCGACGCGAAGGAGTTGATGCAACTCGACGGCAACAGCCGCAACCGGGCGTCCGCCGCGTGGG
Organism: Halococcus salifodinae DSM 8989; assembly: GCF_000336935.1. Lineage (NCBI taxonomy): Archaea > Methanobacteriati > Methanobacteriota > Halobacteria > Halobacteriales > Halococcaceae > Halococcus > Halococcus salifodinae. The sequence goes on from NZ_AOME01000002.1 coordinate 18,239, forward strand.
GGACGTTCCGGCGGATGCTTGCGTACAAGTGCGAGCGCGAAGGCGCGCACTTCGCGGAGGTTCGGCCACACGGAACGACCAAAGAATGCGCCCGGTGCGGCGCGGAGACGGACAAGCCGCTATGGGTGCGCGAGCACTCGTGTCCGACGTGTGGCTTCACCGCCGACCGGGACGAGAACGCCGCGTGGAACGTCCTTCAACGCGGCCTCACGAAAGTAGGCATGGGCAATGCCGAATTAACGCCTGCGGAGACCGTGGTCCCTACGGCGACCGCTTTTCAGCCGGTCGCTGCAAACCACGTCGCGGAAACAGGAAGCCCCGCCCTCAAGCGCGAGCCGCAAGGCGAGCGGTAGGGCGGGGAGGAAGTCACATAGTCATTCGACATCGCTGCGCGCCTCGGTGAGACGATCGATACGGTCGTCGAACGATGGATGCGCCGCCACCAGTCCCGCGAGTCGCCCCGACGGCTGCTCGTCGGTCGTCGCCCTGAGATGATCAAGCGCATCAACCATCGGGTCATACCCGATCTGCTCGGCCGCAGAGCGATCGGCGAGATACTCCATCCACCGTTCGATACCGGCAACGATCAGCCAGTACGGCACCGCCGCCACCGCGCCACCGACGAGCGCATACGGGAGGTCGTAGACGATGGCAAACACCCAGCCGACGAGGAAGGCGGCCGGAAGCACGGCTCGCACCAGCGGATGCCAGTATCGGTGATGATAGCTCTCGTGGGCGACGATCGCCCGTCCTTCCGTCACCGAAAGCGACGCAAGCAATCGCTCGGCGACGAACAGATACCGGTGGCCCGGAAATATCCCCAACGCACGGGCCCGCGAGAGGGACGACGACACCGGCTGGTCGGTGATACGCAAGCGAACGCGACCAACCTCACCGACGCCGCGTGTCAGTCGCTCGTACTCAGTATCGGTTGGTCGTCGAGTCTTTTGTTGCCGATCAATGATGAGTGGCCGGACTGCCGCGAGCACGAAGCCCAGGATGACGACAATGAGGACTGCTGTGAGTGCGAACAGCCACAGCCACCTCATAGTCACGAATCGTCGATGTCGACTTCGAGAAAGCCCTGTGGCGCATAACGGACCGTAAGCGTCATCGTCTCGTCCGATGGTGGATGGCCGGTGACCGACACCGAATCGAACATGTCACGATCGAGGGAGTCATCGCAGGCAGTCACTTCCAGATGGGTCGCGACACACGCTTTGAGGTCGGCCCACACGGTGGCGAACGCGGTCTCGGTTGCGGTGATATCATCCAACCCGTCTTCACGGGCGGCCTGATCGAAGCCCGGAAACCCCTCCTCGGCAAGGGCCGCGAGTTCGTCGAACAGCTGGGAAAGAGCATCAAACGTCTCCACCTGCTGTTCGTCCATGGAAACCTCGTCGAGATCGTCGAATGCTGCCATGTGACTACCGATCGGCGATTCGTACATAGATATGAGGTGCATGAACCAGACAGCTATCGGTCATCTCTCGCGGTCCCTGAGAACGGAGGCGCGAACGGACGATCGCCGGACGTCCCCGGTCGACGCGGCCACCAGCTACCAAAGAGAACTCGCCAGCGCTCACGCGGTATCGTCGACGATGCACGTATCGGCACACGACGTACTATCGACCACAGACGTGGCCACAGCGAAGCGGGAGCCAGCTGCCCTCAGCGACTCGATGCCTCCGTTTCGTCGTGGATCCCGACCTCGACTTTGACACGGCCCTCGGGGTAGTACCGAACTGAAAGCGTCAGTGCTCTGTGTTCGGGCGGATGGCCACCGGAGATGGCGACGTAGTCGTGGGTCGTCCGATCGAGTGATTCATCGAGACTCAACCGTTCGAAGTGGGCGTCGACACACGCCTTGATGGCGTCCCACCGCTCGGCGAAGGCGGTATCGGTCGCCGAAACGTCTTGGATCACCTCCTCGTAGTCCGATTGATCGAGGGCAGGGAGATCCGCCTCGAGGACGTCCGCGAGGTCCTCGAACGTGTGGGCAACGACACGGAGTGCGTTCGCTTGCTGGTCAGACATGGACTCCTCCAGATGGTTGATGAGGCATGTAGCCGTCGAATCCAGCGGGTGGCGTATAGATATGCGCTCCATGAACATGACAACGAAGACCTGTTTTGTCGATGCGGAATCCCCCCTCAGCACTGACCATCGAAGGAATTGAGTCGCGAGTTCGGAACAGTGTGGCCTCGAGAACGTCGTCGTCAAGAGCAGCGCGTCGAGTCCATAACAGTGTCAGACAAACACTACTCCCGAATCCAGACGCATTTGACCGTCTGGATAGGGATAACGGCTGCATGGCACAGCCAGCGACGTACTCGTTCGACGCTACGGAAGGACGGTTCCTTCCACAAGAACGGATGCACTGCGAACCCTAATATCCCAACTGCGGTCGGGAAATCTCGGCGTCGACGGCTTCGCCGTCTGCTCGTGGCGTCTTCGACGCCACGGTGTTTACGCCGAGGAGGATGTCATTTCGTCGGGCGATCATCACCAGTGTCCTCATACTCGAATGTCTGCTCCCACGCTGGGCGTGTCGGTCCTGGCAGTGAATCGGCACGAGCACGGAGCTCGTCGACAGTCGTCCAGGGGTAGCAGCGTCCCTGCAACTCGAAGAATCGAAAGACGTTCAAGTGAACCCAGCTGTACGACGCCGGCGGTTCGTCGAGATCCTCCGCCCGATCCTTGATCATCGCAACCAGCTCCTGTTCGCTGATCTCGACTCCACAGCGCTGTGCCGCCGACAACAACGAGAGTAGTTGGTCGCGTTTGTGGTCGTCGTCTCCATCGGAGTAGTAGATCCCGAGTGCCGTCGAAACGACATCGGCTGGCGTCTCCAACCTATCACGGGTGAGGCCGGTGTAATCCCGCGGCAGTACGTGACCTTTCTCCGGATAAACCGCCCGAAGGTAGCCGAGTTCCGGGCTCTCCCCACCGCGTTCTTTCTCGTAGACGCCGGCGACGTAGTCGGCGTACTCCGCGAGAAGATGTAGCTTGACGTCGAACGGCGGCGCGACAGCCGTCTGGAGGTCATACGTATCGCCGAGAACGACCGCGGTTGCGGCGTGGGGTTTGTTGAGTTCGGCTGCGAAGAGTCGGAGCCGCTGGCCGTACTCCTCACGGTAACTCCCGAGGACGAGATAGGTCGTGACACCCGACTGTTCGAACGGCGGGAGTTCCTGATTGACGAACCGATTGATTTCGGTGATGTCGTCCGGCGGGACCGTCAGCCCATCGAGAGCGCGTTCGAGCGCTCGATAGATGCGTGTAGCATTGAGTGGGACCGTCGGAGCACTCATCGGTTATGCCACGTACCGGGTTGGGGTAAAGCTTTGCAAGTAAGTTGTCTATCTACTGTTTTTCCAATCCGGTCACCCCAACTGTTATAGCCACATACGGAGAACACTACAGCATGAGCGACGCTCCGGAACGGGCTCGATCCCCATCTGACGACCTATCGGAGGATCCATTCGGGGACGAAGATGTCCTGCCGTTCGAGAAACAACGGCGCGTCCACGAGTACCTCTCGCAAGAAACCCGCCATCACATCGTCCAGTCGATACTCGGGCACCCGGAGCACCTCCTGTCGCTCGACGAGTTCGCGTACCTCGTTCCGAAGAACCGCTCGTCGATCAACGACCAGTTGCAGGACATGCGACGGAAGGGGATCGTCGAGAAGTACGTTCACGAACCCAACCGGAGCACGCGCGGCATTCCGGCGGGGTTCTGGGGCCTCACCGACTACGGAGTGACGCTCCTCTACGAGTACAAGTATCTCAGGGGGGTTCCGGTGTTGCGCGCGCTGCAAGATCACCTCCATCTCAACGAGCAGATGCAACGCCATCGGAGCGCCGCCCGTCCGCCGCTGCCGGACGAGGTCGCTGACGCACTCGCCTTTCCGGAGCCCGACGAAGCGGACTTCGAGGAGTTCGACGTGTCGCTCGAAAAGCTCGCCTCACAGCGGTTGTTCGATGCACCGCCAGCGGAGCCACCGAGCGATAGCGGCGACGATGATCGTCCCATCGACGAACTGTTCGAGTAGCGTTCGCCAAACAGTCCAACTGTTCGCTCAGAGGATTGCGGAGGTATCGAAAAGGCAGCGAGACAACGCCCAGGATATGATCCCGAGACGGTTCACTGTTAAGATGACTGAGCCCGTACCAACGGACATGCCCGACCGAAACCAGCCGATCGACCGGGATCCGGCAAAGCCACCGCCAGAAGAGAGCGGAACCGGTGACGAGCCCGGATCCGTCCGACTCGATCGGATCCTCACCCGCCTCGTGGTCGACAGATCGGCCACAAGCGACGCGGCCGACCGGTCGGCATCCGACGGCACCATCGACCGAGACCCACAGAAGCCCTCGCCCGAGGAAAGCGGCGTGTGGAACAAACGCGGCTCGAGGACCGTCGACCGCATCGTCGAGTGGCTTGTTCCGACCGATTCGGAGGACTAGCACGGACAAGCTCTGAAGGCCGTCCACGAGCAAGCGCCAACCGGCCACCCATCCGGGAATGATGTAACGGACCGCCAGCTATGGCCGACAGACGGCCCCGCCGACGCTCCGAACGCAGACCACACGGGCGCTACCGACCACACATTGACTCACCGCCACACGAGCGCCGACCGGCTCTCGTGGTGTGTTTCGATCGGGATCGAACAGTGTCGGACCCTCTGCTCTGGATTGTCCAGAGGTGATTCGCGAGTTCGGACAGGGTAAACGCGTTCGAGAAGGAGTCTCGCGCCCGATATTTCGACCCCGACTCGTACACGCTCCCGCAGTCCAACTGGTATGACGGGCCTGCCGAGGGAGTCATCATCTGGAACAAGCGAGGCCAGCGTGCGAAGCTGCTCCATCCCGAGTTCCGAGAGGTCGATGAAACGGTGCCGGTCGATGCATCAGCGGAGGAGTTGGCAGCGAAATATGCTACGCAACGTCGGTTCGAGAAACTCGCAGCCAAGCTCGATGATCGGCACCAGTCCGTGACGTTCGACACCCTCTACGAGCGCGTGCTCGAAGATATCGTTCGTGAGGAGCACAAACAGCTGCAGCACGGCAATACAGACGTGGACATGCAGGCGTTTCGCGCCGAGGTCGCCGCCCTGACACGGGAGTTCCTCGACGAGCGAAACAATGTTACATGATAGCAGCTGTCAGAACCATTCATGCTGACTCGCACCCAGTTCTCGCCATGGACATGCTCTCGATCGAGCGTGAAGACGGATGGTCGATCGTCCCTCACGAGGATATCGATGGCATGACCGAACCATGAAGGTGTACCCGAAGATCCCGCGCTACGATCATCCGGTCGTCTCGGCGGAACTGTTCGACGCCGAGGACCTGACCCTCATCGAGAAGTTCGATGGAAGCGCGTTCCGGTTCACGCTGTACGACCAACGGTACGCGGAGCAGTATCCCGAACCGGTCGCCAGTGTCGCCGATGGTGATGGGAGCCTCGTCTTCGGGACGCGCAAGACCGTCCGGGGCACCCATCGGGACTCGTTGGACGAGATCGACGGGGCGTTACAGCGTGCCGTTCGTTGCCTCCGCGAGGGTATCGACGCCGCCGCCCTCCGCACGCTTCACGACGAGCACGAGGGGCCACTGATCGTCTACGCCGAAAATCTCGTCTACTCGACGCTCGACTACGGCTACACCGACCGCGACCTCCCCGCACTCGTTGGCTTCGATGTCCTGCCGTATGCGGCGATCGGGACCATGACCGCGCCGGGCAACCCCTACGAGGAGACCTTCGAGGGCTTTCTCGACATCGACAGCGCGTGGGAGATCTTCGAGCGGATCCGGGTCGATACGGCACCGACCGCCTCGTCGTTGGTTTCGGCAACGATCCTCGATCGTCTCGACGATGGGTTCGACCCGGAGACGTACACGTTTCCGGCCTCGTCGCTGGCTGCGGAGATGCAGGTCGAAGGTGTCGTGGTGCGAAGCGACGCCTCGGCGCGTCGCGCGAAGCTGGTCCGCGAGGCGTTCAAGGAGCTGAACCGCGAACAGTTCGGCCAACAGCCCGAGGACGCAGAATCGGGAGCCGAGTACGTGGTTGCAACCTACTGCACGCCGGCACGGATCCGGAAACAGGTTCGAACGATGGTCGTCGAGGAAGACTACGAGTTCGGCCTGCAGCTGAACGACGACCTCTACCCACGCGTGGTCGAGGACATCTGGGCCGAAGGCTGGCCGGAGCTGATGGAGCTCGACGTTTCGTTCACCCCCGCCGACGTGTATCCGCTGGTCGCAAAGCGGTGTATCACCGAACTCCGGAAGATGCAGACGAACGCCGAACTGAACGACGCCGACCCACTGGATATATGGCAGCATCTCTCGTGAGGATGACCCGCTTGTGGCAGCTGCTGCGCGTCGCAAGCAGAGGCTGAAAAACGATTGTGCTCGTTTGGCTGGTGCTTTTAGGTTGTGATGAGAAGGGGGGAGGGCTCAACCATCGACAAGACCATGACGCTCTGTCGGCGTCAACAACGGTTTTTACTTCGGCCCGCTCGCCCGATGTGATCCGATATCTTCTCAAAGCATTGTTCGACCCGGTACACGGCAACGAATCGTTCTCTTACCGCGACCTGTACAAGGCCGCCAGACGAGTGAGTGAACACCGGACCGCACCCGCGGTCAGCGACGAGAAACTCGAAGATTCGCTCGAGGGGATCGTGGCGGATTCGTCGGATGGGTCCGAAAACGTCATGTCTGGTGTGTTTACCCGCATCGGGAAGATCACCGTCGACGATCGGCTTGCACGAATTTTCGGTCATTCGCCGGACGATCGCGACGACGCGTTCGATCTCCGTGAGTANACCGTCGACGATCGGCTTGCACGAATTTTCGGTCATTCGCCGGACGATCGCGACGACGCGTTCGATCTCCGTGAGTATCTCGACGAAGACGCGCTTATCATCATCGATACCGGCGAGGTGCGGCCACAGGCCCAGCGCGCCCTGACACTCGTCGTTCTCTCGGAGCTGTGGACGGCGCTCAAACGGCGCGAGCGCGAGAACGAACTGATCAGCGAGCAGCCGCTCGTCAACGTCTATCTCGATGAGGCCTCGACCATCGCGACCTCCGATATGCTCGGCAAACTGCTGGCCGAGGGCCGCGAATTCAACTGTTCGCTGACGCTTTTGACACAGTATCCCGAACAGTTCAGTCGAAAGGGAACCGAACGGAACGTTCAGGAGGAAGTGCTCAACAACATCGGAACGCTGATGATCGGTTGCGTTCCGTTCGACGAGCAACTCGCCAAACGGCTCGCAACCCATGATATGGATTTCCGGAAAGTCGGCAACCGACTCCGTGCGCTCAACGACGGCCGGTGGATGCTGAGACCCCGATCGCCGCACAAAAAGAACGACCCGGAGCTGTTTCTCGGCCACTCGGCGTCACCACCGCCGGGCGATCCGGCCGGCGATCGCCCAGCGACTGACGAAGAACTGGAGGCATACGAGAACGCGCTTCCAGCGGCGACCGAGCGCGCTGGTGACATCGGCCTGGGCCTCCAGGAGCCAAGCCTCGCCGAGACCGACGAGCAAGCCGCCGACGGCGACGCGGAGCTCCCGCGCCTCGACAGCGCGCTGCCGTACACCGAGCGCCTGCCCGAGTGCGTCGAATACGACCCGACGATGGATGCACTCAAATGCTCGGCGTGTCGGAGCCGTCACAGTCCGGACATCGACGGGATGCGTCGTGCGATCGAGTGCTGTCACAGTCTCGCGGAGATCGACCGCGACGACGTGCCGATCTGTGCGACCGATCTCAAGCTCACTCCCGAGGAACGCGCCGCCTCGGCGTACTCAGACCGCCAGCTCTGCTTTGTCCAGGCCGTCCACAACGCCCAGCAGCTTCGCTACGCCGACCTCGAATACGATATCACTTGCGATAGCATGCTCCGGCTCCACGAGTACGTCGGCATCGACGACGCGGCGGTCGACGAGCTCGTCGGTGACGTGCTGGCACGTCACGAATCGGACCATCCCCACCGCCTCTACTCGGTGACGGCCGAGGGCCGCGAGCTGCTCGGCGAGAACTACCGCGAAGGTCTCGACTACGGCGACGGCAAGGGCGATCTGGGCGAGTCGAGCCAGCACGTCTGTGCCGTCGAGATCGCCCGTCGATCGCTCGAAGCGAACTGCGTCGACGATCCCGACTCACCGATCGTTGAGATACAGCCGTATTACGATATCGACGGTGGGCGGCGACTCGACATCGCCGGCCTCGATGCCGACGGCGAGATCGCACTCACCCTCGAAGTCGAGCGGGCCACCCACGATCTCAGGGAGGGCACGCCCGCCGACTTCGACAAGATGGCCGCATGCGATCCCGAACATGCGGTCTGGGTTGCGATGAGTAGAGGGGAGGGCCACGACATCCTCACGGCCCTCAACGATCCGGCCGACGGCGACCCCCGGGTCGAAAAGACCTACAGCGAGAACACGCCGCCAAGCCAGTTTACCATCGATACGGCCGGCCTGACCGATATCTACCCGGTCGAACGGATGCGCGATGCGATCGACGACGATGTAGTATTCGACCTCTCCTGAGACCGGAACAACGCTCGCCGCCAGCACCACCCCCGCCGATGCCGACGCGGGGCGACGAGCACGTCCCGAGCGCCACGGGCCGACGACACCACCGATTGGGTTTCACAGTCGGAAACAGTGGTCGAGACGCGTCGAGAGTGGCGCTAGCGCCCTCACGAGGAGTTATACCGGTTTCACGATCGGTCTCACGACCGCAGGAATAGCTGTCTTGACTGTTGTGACGACGAGTGTGGAGCGGGCGAGTACCGTCATGGCCGACCGATCGGGTCGCGTTCGGGAGTATGACGAACCCACAGGCAGCCGAGTCTCGGAAGCCAGTCGACGGTCGGTGATTGTCGGTTGTGGTGGTGTGGGCGGCTAGCCGGTCACGCGAACCGTACTCGGGAGGTGGAATCGACAGCCCAGTCGCAGTGATCGGATCGTCGCCGCGACGCTCGGTCGGTGAGTGGCGGTCGGCACGTCGCCACACGATCCGTGTTCGGGTCGTACTTTGAGTACCATTTCTTCGTCTGCGACATCGTCCATCCCGTGTGATCTCGGGGAACTCGCGCTTCTCCACGACCCGATTGATTGGTCTGTACGGGCCGAATCGAACATGAGCGATCACCACACTGTCGGACGTCACCGCTTGCGTGGATGGGTCGACACGAACCGTGCACTCACGGACGGATTCGTCCCACAGCATACCACCAGTGGTGGTTCAGGGACGATCGATACAGTGGTTGTCCAGATGGTGTGCCGTCTGCTGGAGGTCCGTCGAATTCGGACGCCGTCTCTCCAGAGTATGGGACCCTTTCTGGGACTGTCACCAAGGTCATGTGAGGGTCGGTATGAAATGTGTATGCACTATCCGGCGATCCGTTGCTGTCTGATATGCAATCACCGCTGTCCGACAGTATGAGCGCCACCCAACATTTCATCGATCCACGCCGTACGGTGGGCCCGACACCTTGAGCGTGCTGTCGTCCGCCGTCATGACCACTGTGGCCGATCCACGACGACACGATTCGGCCTGTCAGTCGGAACTCGTTCCGTCCCCCACGTATGGTATCGAGAGACGGCGAAACGATGTCCCAAAGGGCTCCAGTGCGCCAGTGAATACCGCCGAACGAACGCATTGCTCCCGGCGGAGTTGTGGCGGCGATTCCGTCAGTGGTCGTAGTCGGTTGCCAACCGTTCGCACGGATACCACCGTTGCATGTAGGGGGGCACCGTTGCATCCGACGAATTTGCTAATAAACCCCCACCCCTCACTGTTGCATGCGAAACATCCGAGACTCTCTCGTCACGGCGTCCCGGCGAGAAACCGAGCGGTATCCGCGCCATGGGTTCGCGTCCTCGACTGACACGCCGTCGCTGGCGATCGCCGTTCGGATCCCGCGGCGATACTGTGTCCGCCAGCGTTGCTAGGGACCAGCAGTGGTGTTCGGGTAGCCACTCCATTGGTCCTACCGGATCACAACGTTACAGAGGTAGGTTGAGTCAGCCTTAGAGCACTCTATGAGGTAGGGGAGAAAGTTCTGCGTCACATTAGGAACCGGGCAATCCAACAGGGAGCTCATGCCACGCAACACGTCTGTGCAACGCATTCGAACGACTGCTGATCGGTATCACGGTGGCCACCTTCCATGTGGCGTCCACGATTCGATCGCCGATCGTCGCTCCGCGAGCCACGACGCTTACAGACGCTGGCCTGTTCGGTGCATCGCTGGGTCGAGTACGGCCCCGTCGATCGTCGCGCCGGTGCGTTCTCAGGGGCCACCACGCGATCGCCGGCCAGTCCCGATCGTCGTTCGATACCGTCGAAATCAGGGGACTGCAGCCGTGTGTGATCCTCGGCGTGGCTTCGACGGCCGTCCAGGGGTGGCCCGTCGCTCCCATAGGTCGCTCGGCCCCTCAGCGGATCGCATGCGGCATCGAGGCTTACCCAAGGCTGCTCGTCGGTTCGGAGTCTTGTCGGTTCACAGTCGTCTCACAACAGGGATACCAATGGCTTCCTCCGGAAGATATCGTTAATCGTGAAGCGACAATCAGCGTCTGAAATCAAACTAGAACACCTCTAATAACATCTCATGTCGTGAACGCGAGTGTGAGGTGACCAGTGATGACTCGAAATCGAGGAGGTCCCTCGAGTAAGCGATAGGTTTCGTTCTGCCACCATCGGGAAACCGACGATATGTCGCGAGGACATGCGCTACTACTAAAAAGTCTCGACCTGTTTCGCGCGGCCGTTGCTGCCTTTCGATTCGACCCACGTCTTGACGAGCCCCATCGTTTCGAGATCGGTGATGGTCTCACGGATCGCACGGGTACTGATCTGATTGTCCTGTGAGATGAGCCGCGAGTACCCCTCGCGGACCTGCTCGGTCGTTACCGGTTGGACGGTCTCACCCGTCCGGGTGTCGGTCCAATCGGCGGCCCCATGTAGCACGAAAAAGTGATGGACGGAGAGGTTCAGGAGCTTCTCGACGGTCGATTCTCTGTCGGTCGTCTCGATGTTGCTGTCGAGGCAGTCTTCGGTGACCTGTGTGAGCCCCTCGTCGTTGGCCGTTTCGCCGGCCTGGCGAAACAGGGTGAGCGTTTTGCGAGCGTCACCCCATCGTGTGGCGGCCGTACCGATGCCGTAGCAGGCAACCCTCTCGGGAACGGCCCCCTCACGGAAGGCCCGCTGGAGGCGCGGGGTTCGACGATCGCCTGAAGCTTCGCTTGGTTGTACGGTGGGAAAAACACCGCCTCGTCGCTCATTGCACTCTGGACGCGGCTGTCGACCCGGAGATCGACATCGATCAACTCGTTGCTGAGGAGCCACGCCGAGAGCTGGATGTCCCGTTTGAGCTTCCCCTCTCCACGCAGTAGCCGATAGAAGAACTCGTTGGGATCGTAGTTCGAATCCTGCCGGATTTGATCGATCTCGTCGAGGATCAGCACGGTCCACTCGGGATACGCCGCAAGCGCCTCCCAGATCCCCTCGAACACCCCATCGAGACCCTCGTAGGCACCCTTCTTCTCACCGGTGAGTTCGAAGTGGATCTCGTTTGCGGCACTGAACAGCGAGCGACATTCCTTCAGGTTGACGTACTCGGCGGCCAGTTGGTCGGTGCGGGCGGCGAACTCGGTACAGAGTCGCCGGGTCGTCAGCGTCTTTCCCGTTCCCGGTGGGCCGTAGATCGAGACGGTCGTCGGGAGATAGCCCTCGTGGACCCCGTTGAGCAGGGTCGCCAGCTCGCGTTCTTGGGGCTCGCGGGCCACGATCTCGTCGGGCTCCGAAAGCGGATCGAGCGCGCCCTTGTCCGTAAACACACTGTCGTCGGGGGCGGTATCGTCGAAGAGATCGTCGTATTTGTTCATGGGTTCTTCGCGCGTAGCCGATGGTTATGTTGCAGTTCCAGCGGAACTACGAGTGTGTATGTGTGCTACAGCACGATAAATTCCGTCCGGTAGGATACTCCCCAGCACCACTCGGCTACGAGGGCGGCCGGGAGCGACGCGTCGGCGTGATCATCAGAGACCGCAACCCCGACGATCACCGATTGCTCGACAGGTCGAGCTCGACTATTCATACCAGTGGTGGATTTATTGACGTCTAGTGGTGAGAGAGAGTATGGTCGACAACGAACCTGGCCTCGAAGCGTGGAAAGAACACACGAGCGCATTCGATAGGGTTCGGTCAGTCGCGGAAGCGGTCGCACAGCCCCGATCGGCATCGGACATCGCAGACGAGACCCTCGTCGCGGAGAACACGGCTCGCAGCCATCTCAAACGACTCGTCGAGATGAGCGTCCTCCTGAAAACCGATCGTGGGGGAACGACGTTGTATACGCCTGATCCGCTCTACGTCCGGCTACGGACGCTCCGTGAGCTCCTCGAAGAGTACGGCCATGATGGCCTCATCGGGCTTTAGCTAACCGCCTCCTTGCCTGGAGGACAAGCAGTTGGGGGAGGGGGAGCATCCGCTCCACCAAGCGCGCTCGCGCTGGATTCGAGTGAAGCACCCGATGAGCGCACTCAGAGATCACTCCGTCGCTGTCCTGCGGTTCGACTCTTAGCTAAAGACGGATGCTCCCAGCGTGTCATAGAAAGATTCGCCTGGTGTTCGGCCACCGTCTGAGAAGACTGTTCCCGCTGGTTCTGAATAGCGATGATATTGTCTACGTATCAGGCACTGGTTCTCGGCCTAGCATGGAGTTGTGCGACGAATTCCATGATACGCTGCATTCACTCACACAGCCATCACCTAATCTGACCGATGATTTAGCTCCGCCGCTCACCTCGATTGGGAACTATCGACTCTGCGTTCACACACGGATCTACCAGCCGATACGGTTCGAGGGGTTCTCTGCTGGTCGCTTAGCGACTAGTCCAGTGTTCACAATCGGCCACAAACCCCACAAGAGACACTGGTGCGGGTGAATCGGATCCGAGTGTGAAGACCGGTTTTGGTTACTCATCGATCCTTGCGGAGGGACCATCGAACAGTGCGTCCGATTCTGGGACAGCCGTTAGCAGGAATTTGAGTCCCCTCAGGGAGTGGTTTTGCGAATCGGTGTTGTCTGCCTGTCGATGCACGCAACCGCTGGACGATCGTCGATCGCACTCACCCACTGCACACCGAAACGAAAACCACCAGACGGCAACCGTGTGTGAACTTTTGGCTGGTTCGAGTACCGCCGCCTGAATGATAGCAATACTGGACCGATCGATTCCTCAAGACGCTTCAAGGCATCTCGCAGTCGCTCTAAGACGGATTTCTACGATCGGCCGTTGGATTGGTTTGGTGTGCGCGGTAGCGGTGATCCGGTTCACACTCGGGGTGGTGAGCAGCCCATCGTCTTCCTTGCGGGGCGAATACACCGATTGTGAAACGGTCAGCAACGAGTGAGAATGCACGAACCAATCTCTGCGCGTCGCTCACCGAGTCAAGACGACTGTGACTCGTATATCAGCAAGGCGGTGCAACTCATTGAGCACGGGGATGAACAGTAGATATACCAACACAACAAAAATTACTTATGGTTGTAGGTAATTCGAAAGTAGTACATCATGTCCCGGAACGCGGACCAAGCGGACGATTCCGAAGACAGTACCCAGAAACACACGACGAAGAACGCGGCAGCTCGACGACGCACCGTACTGAAGACTGGCGCAGCAGTCCTCTCTGGGACCGCTCTCGCAGGCTGTTCTGGTGGGAGTGGTGACGGGGGTAGTGGGAATAGTAGCGGTGGTAGTGAGAATGACAGTGGTGGTGGTGACAACAGCAGCGGGAACGCGTCAGGGACGGACGGAGAGACCTCTGCAGAGGAGACGTCTGCGGATACTGCTTCTACGGGGAACGCCTCGATGGAGAATGGTTCCGGCGAGGGAGGCAACGGCTCGGAAGAATTCGGCGGTACTACCGTCACATCCGGGGAGCCAACGAACATCGCGATCGTGTCGAGTCCGGCCGGCTTTGGCGACAACGCGTTCAACGATCTTGCTCTCGATGGGTTGAACGCCGCAGCGACCGCAACCAACCTCCAGATCAATCAAGTAGAGGAGACTGAACAATCACAGTACCAGTCGGTACAGGCGAATCTGGCACAGAGCGGTGACTACGATCTCATCGTCTTGGTCTCGTTCAACCATACGGAAGCGCTGACACAGAACGCAGCCGATTACTCCGACCAAAATTGGATGCTGATCAACGCCTTCGTCGATCAGCCGAACGTCGCTGGCTACACGTGGGCCAACCACCAGATGTCATATCTGGCTGGGGTTGCGGCCGGAACGATGACTACGGAGGACTTCTCTCTTGGGGGCGTCTCGACGACCCCGGATTCCGCCCAGATCGGCTTCGTTGGCGGCGAGGACGGGTCGCTTATCAACGCCTTCGAACGGGCATACACTGCTGGTGCCCAGTCAGTCAACGAGGACGTCGAAGTCGATGTCGGCTACATCGGCAACTTCACCGATACGAGCACTGCAGCCGACATCGCCAACTCACAGTATGACGGCGGAGCGGACATCGTCTACCATGGTGCTGCGGCGGCGGGACGGGGCGTCTTCCAAGCAGCACAGAGCAAGAGTCGCCCTGCCATCGGCGTCGACTCGGATCAGTCCACAACCCTTCCGGACTTCCAGGACGTCATCATGGGCTCGGCAGTCAAGTTCATCAACGAGGGAACGCGGGAGGTCGCGATGGCAGTCGCCAACGATAACTTCGATAGCGTCGCTGGTGACAACGTCCTCACGCTTGAAGACAACGCTGTCGACTTTGTTGTCGGACAGTCGTACGAGGGTGAACTACCGGACGTGCTGACACAGAACATCGAGGAGGCGAAACAGGGCATCATCGACGGCGATATCAGTGTTCCCTGTACTGCATCCGGCTGCCAGTAGATCTCCAGACACCACAGAACACGACACAAACGGGATTTGTATAATGACGGATGATACACAGACACCTGCAGTCCGACTCGAAGGGATCACCAAGCGCTTCGGCGACGTCGTGGCGAACGACGACGTTGACCTCTCCGTAGGGAAAGGATCGATCCACGCTCTGGTCGGTGAAAACGGCTCTGGGAAGACGACGCTGATGAGTGTCCTCTACGGACTGTACGATCAAAACGCCGGAACGATCAGTATTGATGGCGAATCGCGGACGTTCGATAGACCGCGAGACGCGATGGATGCTGGCGTAGGCATGATCCACCAGCACTTCCAGCTCGTGGAACCGATGACCGTACTACAAAACATCATTCTGGGCCACGAACCAACCGACAACGGGCTGGTCAACGAGTCGGCTGCAAGAGAAAATATCGAGGAGATCTGCTCGCGCTATGACTTCGAGGTGGACCAGCATCTCGATACGCCGATTCGGGATCTCGATCTCGGTGTTCGACAGCGTGTCGAGATCGTCAAGAGTCTCTACCGAGGCGCAGAAATCCTCATCTTCGACGAACCGACGGCGGTTCTTACCCCCCAGGAAGTCGATCGACTCCTCGAAGTGATGGAAGCTCTCACGGCGACTGGCAGCTCGCTCATCTTCATCACCCACAAGTTGGACGAAGCACTGGCGGTAGCCGACCAGATCACGGTTCTTCGCGACGGCGAGGCCGTCGGCACCGTGAACGCGGACGATACCTCCGAACAGGAGTTGGCGCGGATGATGGTCGATCAGGAAATCCTCTCCGATCGTCGTCCACGAGAAACCGAGTCCGGTGAGCCCGTCCTCGAAGCCACGAAGCTGCGAGTCCGTGGCAATCGCGGCCTCGAACAAGTTCGCGGAATCGACCTCACAGTCCGGGAGTCGGAAATACTCGGTATTGCGGGCGTCCAAGGCAACGGACAGAGCGAACTGATCGGGGCACTCGCCGGCGGCCGATCCGTCGAATCAGGTACCGTGCAGTTCCACAATCGGGATATCACCGAAACGAACCGACGCCAGCGGATCGAGTCCGGTATTGCCTATATCCCCGAAGACCGCCAGACAGAGGGGTTGGTCCAGGATTATGATCTGGTACACAACGCGTTGCTTGGCAACCAGACTATCGAACCGTACACCAGCCACGGATTTCTCGACTGGAGGGCGATCCGTGATCACGCAGAGGAGATCGTACAAGACTACGACGTACAACCTCAGAACCCGACCATCAAGGCGAGTTCTCTCTCCGGAGGCAACCAGCAGAAATTCATCGTCGGGCGCGAAATCGAACACGATCCAGACGTGGTGATCGCGTCACACCCGACCCGTGGGGTCGACATCGGTTCGATCGAGTCGATTCACGAACGGCTGGTCTCGCTTCGTGACGACGGACTGGCGATCGTGGTCGTCTCCTCGAAACTCGACGAGATTCAAAAGCTCTCGGACCGAATCGCGGTCATGTACGAAGGTGAATTCATCGACACAGTCGATCCGAACAATGTTACCGAAGAGGAACTGGGGCTGCTGATGGCGGGTCACGACCCCGATGAGGACGGAAAACCGATCGAACAGTCCCAACAGAGCGAGGCGGAGATATGAGCGACCGCGAATCAACTCGTTCTTCGGAGGTTCTCAGCCGGATCAGTGCTCGTCTCCAAAATGCATCGGTTCTCGGACGACTCGCCATTGCAGTAGCATCGACGGTTTCGGCGCTACTCATCGGGCTGATGATTGTCGCTGCTAGCGGATATGACCCGGTACAGTTCCTCGCCAACGTATTCGAGGGATCGTTCGGCGACGATGCTGCCATTGCACGGACACTGAAGTTCACGACGATCTTCGTCTTGACCGGTGTCGCGGTCGCAGTCGCGTTTCGAGCCGGGGTGTTCAACATCGGGGTACAGGGCCAGTTCATCGTCGGTGGGTTCGCTACCGTCATTTCGATTCTCTGGCTTGCCCCCATGGTACCGGAGGGAACGATCGGCGGCATCATACTGATGTTGGTCGGCTTTCTGGCCGCCGCCATCACTGGCGGCGCGTATGCTGCCCTCCCAGGCGCACTAAAAGCATACACCGACACGAACGAGATCATCACCACCATCATGCTGAACTTCATCGCCATCGGAGCCGTCGGTTGGCTCGTTGAGGGCCCGTTCAGAGGCGAAGACCAGGCGGCAGCGAACACCGAGCGGATCCCAGAGTACGTCGCTTTTCCTCGGCTAATCTATGACGTCCCTGACTTCTCGATGGTCGGTCTCGCCATCGCACTCGTGGTTTCGGGGGTCCTTTCCGTTCTTCTGGTGCGAACTGGCTTCGGCTACGATATCGTCACAAGCGGGTACCAACAGTCCGCAGCGGCGTATTCCGGTGTTGATGCCAAGCGGATGATCGTGGTGACGATGACGATCTCGGGAATGGTTGCCGGGATCGCGGGTGCAATCTTCGCAATTATGATACAAGGCTACTACAGCACGCCAGGAGGTATCGCTACTTACGGCTACGACGCGATCGCGGTGAGTCTCCTCGCGGCGAACAACCCACTCGGAGTCATCCCGGCTGGGCTGTTGTTCGGCGGGCTCGACTCGGCCACGTCGTTCATCGGGCTCAACAGCGATGTCCCCGCACAGTTGATCGACGGCATCGTCGGTCTCGTCGTGTTGTTCGTCGCTGCTCCGGAACTCTTTCGCATGGCCGCCCGGCGGACCGGAATGGACGGTGATGACTGATGAGCATGGCCCAATATGCTCGTCAGAACACCGTCCAGGTTGGCGGTGTCGTTGCGCTGATCGCCATCGGTGTGTTGGGTACCCTCTTACTCGACTTACCGGTCGAAGCTCTCTTGACGGTCGGGTTTGTCGAGCGGTCATTTCAGGCAGCGGCCCCGATTGCACTCGCAGCAGTCGGTGGTCTGTATGCTGAGAAGAGCGGCGTCTTCAACGTCGGGCTAGAGGGGTTCATGATTTTCGGCGCGGTCAACGCAGCAGCCATCATGTGGATCGTCGGCGGTAGCTCACCTGGTCAAAGCGACCTCTGGATCGCCGTCTTCGCGTCCGGCCTGCTCACACTGGTGTACGTGATTCCCTTTGCCGTGTTGGTGATCAGATATAAAGCAAACCAACTCGTAGCAGGGCTGGCAGTCTGGTTCATCGGCCTCGGCTTCGGTCCTTTCACCGCAGTTCTCGTCTGGGGCAGCAGGAACAGCCCCGGGCTGACCACCATCAACGACCTAACGATACCGTTTCTCGCAGAGATCCCGGTTTTGGGTCCAGTGCTCTTCGATAGCTCACCATTGGTATTGTTCGCTCTACTCGTAACGGTAGTGGCCTGGATAGTGCTTTTTCGTACTCGATACGGCTACTGGCTGCAGGCAGCCGGAGAGAACCCCGAAGCGTTGGACACGGCGGGCATTAGCGTCACACGCGTCCGGTATGCGGCGACGATCTTCTCGGGCGTGATGGCAGGCCTTGGTGGCGCGGTACTGCTGGCGCAGGCAGGATCGTTCACCGGTACTGGCGAGACAATGGTTGCTGGCCGAGGCTGGATCGCTATCGTGGCCTATCTATTCGGCAACTACAACCCGATCGGTGCGGCCGCTGCCGCACTCCTGTTCGGCGGTCTCGACATGCTCCAGATCCAGTTTCAGACGGCAGGCATCAGCGTCCCAAACAAGCTCGTCAATCTGTTCCCCTACGTGATCGTGATCGTCGTTCTCACGATATGGGGCTCGACACGGGTGCCGTCGGCCGTCGGTGAGTCCTATGAGAGCGAGGAGTGAGAGCTTTTCACTCCTGTCGCCAACAGCTAAAGACACCCAAACTGAACCGCTTCGAACGGACACCCTTCAGGAAGGGGGCTGTCAGATTCCGGACGCTATCAGACCGGCACCGGAAGCCACCGCAGCCAGCCGACGACCCGTTCGGGCGAAAGCAACGGCGGATGGAGCACGAGCCAGTCGAGCAGCGTGAGCCCGAGGCCGTGGGCCACGACCGAGGGAAGGATCGAGCCGCTCCGGTAGTCGACCGCGCCGAACAGCACGTCGGTCGGCCCCGAGAGCAGTAGTTCGATCGGTGGTTTCGCGGCGTGCTGGAGCGCGTAGAGCACGGGACTGATGAGCACGCTCTTCGGGCCGAGTTCGCGAACGCCGACACAGAGCAGCCCACGGAAGTACGTCTCGGCTGCGATCACGATCACGAACTGGCCGACGGCGTGCGGGAGAAAGGCCCCAAGCGCCGCGCTCGTCCCCCACATCGGGTAGTACGCCCGCACGGACGGCAGCGACGATCCCACGAGATAAAAGGGGAGCACGAACAGCGCGAGCAAAAGGGTGTTCCGCAGTGCCTCGCGATCGACGCGCCATCCCAATCGCTCGCCGTACAGCCACGCGAGTACACCCGGCCCGGCGAGATACACGATCGCGTCGCGAGCGGTGCGCGCCCACAGTCCGGTACTGCCTGCGGCGTCGTTCCACGCCATCCACACGATCGCGAGGACGCCGCCCCACAGCAGCGACACCTGCACCCACGAGAGTTGGAGGCGATCGAACGTGCGGACCGCCACGACCTACTCGTCCGCGGTCGGCACCGGCCCGGTGCCGACGACCTCGTCGACGTGGGACTCGAACTCCTGGCGGCGCTCGAAGTACGTCTCGTCGATCTCGTCGAGCACGTCGTCGATCCGCCGTGGCCCGTCCGGCGTCCGGATCTCGGTGTCGCCGATCCGGCGTTCGAGCCGTGATTTCTCCATCCCCCACGTCAGTCGCGAGGTCGCCCGCGACAGCGGGACCCCCTCGATCGATTCGCTCTCGCCGAGTTCGACGACCGGTTCGTCCTCGTCCTCGCCGTTGTCGTCGTCAGCCATACCTCCATTCTCACCGCGGGTGGATTAGTGCTTTCGGACCACTTTTTTACTGCGTCGGGTGCGCTCGCTTCGCTCGCCCACCACTCCTTGTAAAAACCTGGACTAAAAACACCCGCTCACTCGCGCCTCCGGAAGAGCAAGCTCTTCCGTGCTCCCGCTCGCCTTCGGCTCGCGGGAACTCCGGCGCTCGTTCACGGCGAACCGCGCTCGCTTCGCTCGCGCGGACAATACAACCGACCACAACCCCACGCACCGCCGAAGCCCTCGATCACTTACTCCGTTCGTGATCTCGCCCTTCATCCACCAGGAGAGCTTCGCTCTCCTGAGCCTCGACTCACTCCGTTCGTCGAGACGCCAGGCCCGCCCCGCTACCGCAGCCGCCGGCCACAACCAAACAGCCAAACCGCGAGCTACCGACCCTCGAACTCCGGCTCCTCGTTCGCCATGAACGCCTCCGCGCCCTCGCGGTGGTCCTGAGTCTCGAACACCGCAGCCTGAGCGGCGGCCTCGTTTTCCATCGCCTGATCGAGCGAGTCGTTCAAGCCCTGCCGGATGAGTCGCTTCGAGGTCCGGAGCGCCACCGTCGGCCCCGTGGCAATCTGCTCGATCAACTCGTCCGCGCGCTCGTCGAACGATTCTCCGGGATAGACGTGAGTGAACAGCCCGAGCGACTCCGCACGATCAGCTTCGACGAGTTCGCCGGTGAAGACGAGTTCTTTCGCCGTGTTCTCGCCCACGATCCGCGGCAGGAAGTGCGAGGTTCCCGAATCCACCGCGAGGCCGACCTGCCGGAAGCCGAAGCTGATTCTCGCCTCAGCACTCGCGACTTGGAGGTCGCAGGCGATCGCGAGGTTTGCACCCGCACCGAACGCCACGCCGTCGATCTTCGCGACCGTCGGCAGCGGGCACTCCGCGACGCGCTTCACCGCACGACTGGTCTCTTGGGTGATCCGCTGAACCGCCTCGTCGAGCGTGGTCTCGCCCGCAAGCCGCTCGGCCATCGCGTTGACGTCGCCACCAGCCGAGAACGCGCCGCCCGCACCGCGAACCACGAGACACCGCGCGTCGCGGTCTTCGAGGCGCTCGACCGCGTCGATGATCCCGCGCGCGATCTCGCTGGTCAGTGGGTTGCGCATCTCCGGGCGGTTCAGCGTCAGCGTCGCGACCCCGTCCGCAACGTCGAGCACCACCGGATCGTCGTCCGTCGGCTCACCGCCCGCCGCGTCGCTCATTCGGCCGCCTCCGCTTCGTCGCTCTCACGCCCGCGGAGCTCGAACTTCTGGACCTTCCCGGTAGTCGTCCGCGGAAGCTCCTCGATGAATGCGACCTCGCGGGGATGTTTGTACTCCGCGAGACTGTCGAGACAGTACTCCTTGATTTCCTCGCCAGTAACGTCGCTATCGGGTACCGGCACGACGAACGCCTTCACGGTCTCGCCGCGGCGCTCGTCGGAGATGCCGACTACCGCAGCGTCGGCGATGTCGGGGTGTTCGAACAGCAGCTCCTCGACCTCGCGGGGGTAGACGTTGTAGCCGCCGGTGACGATGACGTGCTTCTCCCGGTCGACGATGTAGAAGAAATCGTCCTCGTCGCTGTAGCCGATATCGCCGGTGTGGAACCACCGTTTGCCGTCGCGTTCGGTGAACACCTCCTCGTTGGCTTCGGGCCGGTCGTGGTACCCAGCCATTACGTTCGGGCCCGCGATCACGAGCTCACCGGTGATCGCATCGAGGTCGGTCTCGTCCTCATCGACCGGTCCCTCCGTAACCCGTTCGACTGGCTCGAAGTTCTCGTCGACCACCATCGAATCAACGCCTGGCAGCGGCTGGCCAATGCTGCCGACCCGCCGCGCGTCGGGGCTGTTGAAGTGGGTCACTGGTGACGTCTCGGTCAAGCCGTACCCCTCGTAGAGTTCGATCCCGAACAGGTCCTCGAACTGCCGAAGCACCTCGACCGGGAGGCTGCTCCCACCCGAGTTCACGAACCGGAGCGACGAGAGATCGAACTCGTCGACGTTCGGCTGGTTGATGACGTCGTTGTACATCGCGGGTACACCCTGCATGATGGTGAGCTCCTCCGACTCGACTAGCCCGAGCGCGGTCTGTGCGTCCCACTCCGGCAGTGGGTAGTACGCCGCGCCGGCGAACAGCGAGGTGTTCATCACGACCGTCATCCCGTAGATGTGAAAGAGCGGGAGCACGCCCAGCGAGCGGTCGTCGGCGGTGGTCCCACCAGGAAGAAGGTCCATCGCCATCCGCGCGTTCGAGGCGAGATTTTGATGGGTCAGGAGGACGCCCTTCGGCTGGCCGGTGGTCCCCGAGGTATACGGCTGGACCGCCACGTCGTCGTCCGCCCGTTCGGCCACTGCGGGTGCGGCCTCGACGAGGAACTCTCCAAACGGTGTCGCGCCCTCGGACTCACCACCGACGCTGACGACGTGTTCGACGGCTGTGTTGTCGCGGACTTGCTCCACGATCGGGACGAGATCCGAGAGCGTGACGACCACCTCGGCACCGCTGTCCGAGAGGAGGTGATCGATCTCGCGGGATTTGTACTGGGGGTTCATCGGCACCACGACCGCGCCCGCCCGGAGCGCGCCGTGGAAGGCGATCACGAACTGCGGGAGATTTGGAAGATAGATCCCGACCCGATCGCCCGACTCGATGCCCGCCTCCGTGAGCCCGGCGGCGAACGCCCCCGTCCGCGACCAGAACTCCTCGTAGCTCAGCTCCGTCCCGTCGTAGTGGATCGCAGTCTCTTCAGGGTGCTCCGCCGCCGTGGATTCGACGTTCGTGACGAGATTTGTCATGGTTTCTCGTGGGACGTGGACGCCCGCCGGCTAAAGCGTTGCCCCGCAACGAACCAGTGGTTGATTCTGTGCCGACGAGAGTTACCGATCGTAATCCCCAAAGGGATCCGTTTCGGTGCGGGAGGTCTCCGACTATCCACCGAGGTAGACGTCGTGGATGTACTCGTCCTCGCGGAGTTCTGCCGGTGCGCCCTCGCGGACGATCTCGCCGTTTTCGAGCAGCGCGATCCGGTCGGCGTGGTCCATCGCAAAGGTCACGTTCTGCTCGCAGAGCAGGATCGTGACACCGGCGTCCTGGATGCGGTCGAGGCCGTCGCTGATGTCGTCGAGCACCACGGGTGCGAGCCCGAGTGTGGGTTCGTCGAGCACGAGGAGGTCGGGTGAACTCATCAGCGCCCGGCCGATGGCGAGCATCTGCTGTTCGCCCCCGCTCATCGTCCGGGCGTGCTGGTCGGCGCGCTCTTCGAGCACGGGGAAGAGATCGTAGACGAACGACCGGCGCTCGTCGGCGTTCCCGCGTCGAAAGGTGCCGAGCGAGAGGTTGTCGGCGACGCTCATGTGGCCGAAGAGGTCGCGCTCCTCGGTGCAGTGGATCAGCCCTGTCTCTTATACACATCTNCGGCAAGCGTCGTCTTCCCCGCGCCGTTGGGGCCGATCACCGAGACGATCTCGCCGCTTCCCACTTGGAGATCGATCCCGCGGAGCGCAGCCACCTTGCCGTACGAGACCTGGAGGTCCTCGATCGCGAGCGTGGTCTCGTCTCCGGCTTCGCGGTCGGTTCGCTCGCCGCTGTCGGCCTCGTCCGTTCGCGTGGTGCCGTCGGAATCGCCGGCGGCGTCGGTGTCTGTGCTCATAGCCCTCCTCCGAGGTACGCCTCTTGAACCTCCTCGTTCGCCCGGATCTCCTCGGGCGTGCCCGAGGCGAGCTTCGAGCCGAACCGAATCACGATCGCCCGATCGATCAGCGAGAGCAGCCCGCGCATGTTGTGATCGACCACCACCAGGGTCAGTCCCTCCTCGCGAAGCTCGGTGAGGAGCCCGGAGACGTCCTCGACCTCACCACCGGAGAGTCCGGCGAACGGCTCGTCGATCAGGAGGAGATCGGGATCGGTCGCGAGCGCTCGGGCGAGTTCGAGCCGGAGGAGCCCGGCGTGGGGGAGCTCGCTCGGCGATAATTCGGTACGATCGCCGAGCCCGACCCGCTCGCAGATCGCCCGGGCCTGTTCGCGCAACCCCCCGCGAAAGCCCGACAGCGAGAACAGTCTATCCGGCGTGAGTGCGAGCGCGACGTTGTCGAGCACCGAGCGGTCTTCGAGCGGGCGGAACGACTGGAACGTGCGCGCGAGGCCGCGTTTCACCATTCCGTGGGCCGCAGTGCCGGTGACGTCCTCGCCGTCGTAGTGAACTGTCCCGGCGGTGGGCGGATAGACCCCGGTGACGCAGTTGAACGTCGTCGACTTCCCCGCGCCGTTCGGCCCGATGAACCCGAGGATCTCGCCCTCCTCGACCGCGAAGGAGAGATCGTCGACCGCTGTGAGACCGCCGAAGCGTTTGGTGACGTTCTGGAGGACGAGGAGCCCGTCGTCCGGCCCGTAGGCATCGCTCGCGGCCTCCGTTTGGGGCTCGCGCTCGGCAGTCGTCGGCCCGTCAGGCTCGCTCTCATCGGTTTGTGCTTCGTTCGTCGCGCGGTCGTTCGTGGCGTCGGCGTTCGATTCAGTACTCATTCGTTCTCACCGCCGTCGAACCGATCGTTCAGTGCGTCGAGTGCGCGCCGATACCGTTCGGCCGTCTGCTCGATGGGGTTCGTCGCGTCGCTGCCCTCGGTGGCTTCGTCGGGACCACGACCGCCATCGGTGGCGACGGTTTCGCCTCCGCGGGCGCGCCGCAGCCCACGCCGGCCGGCTCGGATCGCCGACGGGAAGATGCCCTGGGGCAGGAAGTAGACGATCACCATCGCCAGCAGCGCGAACAGCAGCAGGCTGGCCTCGTTGACACCGACGTCGACGAGGGGAATGGTGGCGTCCTGCTGGTTCAGGAGATCGTTGGTGAAGTAGAAGAACACGCCGCCGAGCCCCGCGCCCACGATCGTCCCCATCCCGCCGAGGATCGCCGCGATCAGCACCTCGATACTCACGATCAGGCCGAGGAGCTGGCTCGGCTGAGGGCTGCCGACGGGGGTGTGGACGAACATCGCGCCTGCGAGCCCGCCGACGGCCGCGCTCAGCACGAACGCGAACACCTTGAACTTCGCCACGTCGAGTCCCGCCGCCGCGACCGCGTCCTCGTCCTCCCGGATCGCGGTCAGTACCGAGCCGAGTCCCGAACGCATGAGGAGGAGGAGCGCAAGCATGACGGCGAGAAAGAGGCCGAGCGCGATGTAGTAGTTCGCGACGACCACCAGCTCGAACTCGTCGGCGGTGACGAGGCTCGCGGGCGAACTCAGCCCGAGCTCGCCGCCGAAGATCCCGCCGTAGACGATGAACGTCTGGAGCAGGATCAGCGGTGCGACCAGGGTCACGAGCGAGAGATACGGCCCGCGGAGTCGGAGTGCGGGCACACCGATCAGCACGCCCGCGACCGCCGCGAGCACGACCCCGGCAGGGATCGAGAGCGTCGGCGGGACACCGTGGCCGAGGTTGAGCAGCGCCGAGGTGTACCCCCCGACCGCGAAGAAGATCGCGTGGCCGAAGCTGATCTCGCCGGTGTACCCCGACACCGTGTCCCAGCTCATCGCGAACAGGCCGAAGTACAGCGCGCCGATGAGCACGAGGAGCTGGGTCGTCGACACGCCGAGAAACGGGAGGAGGGCGAACACCACGACGCCGAGGAGCCCCACGAGATAGCGTGGAGCGAGAAGCGACGCGAACAGCGACGGCTCGTCGGTCGTCGCGGACGGGTTCTCGACCGTCTCGCCGGAGAGGTTTTCGTCCGCCATCTACGCCTCCGCGAGCTCCCGGCCGAACAGGCCTTCGGGACGCACCAGGAGGACGAGCACGAGGATCACGAGACCGGCGAGCCCGCTGAGCCGCGGGTCGATCGCGGAGGTGGTGATGACTTCGAGGAAGCCGATGACGTACGCCGCCACCAGGCTCCCACGAATGGAGCCGAGTCCACCGAGCACCACGATCGAGAACGAGAGGATCAGCGGCTCGCGCCCCATCGCCCAGTTCGCGGTCTGGTAGGACCCGAGAAAGAGGCCGGCGAGGCCAGCGAGGACACCGGCGATCGCCCACGTGTAGAGGTTGATCCGGTCGCTCTCGATGCCGACCAGCGCCGCGCCGCGCGGGCTCATGCTGGTTGCGAGGATCGCCTTCCCCGTGCTCGTGTAGTTGATGAACGCGAACAGCCCACCGATGAGCACCCACGAGAGCACGACCGCCACCAACAAATTGTTCTGGACAGCGTTGCCGAGGATCTCGGTGTTACCCGCGACGAGCGTGGGGATCGCCCGGGGCTGGCTCCCCTCGACGATCCGGATGACCTCCTCGACGACGATCGAAGCCAGGAGCGTGAGTATCATCACGACGATGACGTTGTCGCTGCGGCGCTCGGCGAACCCCTTGTAGAGGAGCACGCTGAACAGCGCCGGGACCGCGATCGCCGCGAACACGCCCGCCCAGATCCCAAAGCCCGCCGTCGTGACGTAGTAGGCGGCGAACGCGCCGATCGTGATGACCGCCCCGTGTGCGAGGTTGATGGTCCCGCCGACGCCGAAGATCATCGTAAAGCCGATCGCGACCAGCGCGTACAGCGAGCTGATCACCACCCCGTTGATGAGGATGTTGGCGACATCGACCATCGATCAGATCCAGGCAGGCGGCTGGTAGTCGGCGGTCTTGTACTGTTCGGGCCAGATGACTTCCTGGACCCCGCCGCCGTCCTCGCCCTCCTGCCACTGGAGGAACACCGGGTAGATGGCGTCCTCGCTGTAGATCGGGTCGTGCGGGTGGTCCTCGTCGCGCCCGTAGAACTGAAGGTTGCCCGTCGTCCCGGTGAACGAGGCCTCTTCCATCGCCGACACCAGCTCGTCGGCGTCGGTCGTGCCCGTCTGCTCGACCATCGCGGCGTAGAGTTTGATCGCGTCGTACGCGATGTACCCAGTATAAACTGGATAGCTGTCGTACTCCTCGTTGTAAGCCTCCACGAACGGCTGGGTTTTCTCGGTGACCTCGCTCTGTGGCGTCGCGGAGGTCTGGGTCACGCCGTAGAGACAGGCCCCGTTGACCGACTCGTAGTAGGAGGGAAGCTGCATCGGGACGTGGATGCCCGCAAAGCCGAACGGCCGCTGCTGTTTGGCCCACTGGACGACCGCCTCGGTTCCCGTGTGGGCCATCGCGGTGAACATCCCGCTCACGTCCGCACTCTCGACGTCGTCGAACAGCGGTCCGAAGTTCGTCGTCCCGCTCGCGTAGCGCTGATTGCCCCCCACCTCGACGCCGACCTCGCCGAGGCTCTCGTTGAACAGCTCCGAGATCGGCTCGGTCCACGTGTAGTCCTCGACCATCGCATACGTCGAATCCCAGCCCATCGCCTCGAAGTTGGCCTTCCCGAAGTCGATCATGTTCCGGCCGAGGTCGAGGTCGTTGAGCGGACCCGCCCGGAAGTGGTATTTGAACTGCTCGTAGTTCTCCGCGATCATCGCCGAGACCTCCGTGCTCGCCGCACCGGCCGTAATGTGGACCGTCTGCTGTTGGGCGATGTCGTCCATGATGTTCAAGAGGACCTCGCTGGTGAACACGCCGGTCGTGAGGTCTGCCTCCTGGTTCAGGACGAGCTCACGGTAGCGCTGCTGACCGGTCGACGGGTCCTCCTCGGTGTTTCCGACCGCCAGCTCGACCTCCGCGCCCCCGATCCCGCCGTTCTCGTTGAGTTCCGCGACCGCGAGCTCCGCGCCGTTGACGATCGAGCCACCGATGGGATCGTTTTCGGGGTTCGGGGCCAGCGCCCCGATCGTGATCGGACCCTCGATATCGGCGCTCCCGCCGGAGCCCCCACCCGATGCGTTGCCGCTGCCGCCGTCGGTCCCATTGCCACCACCGCCGGAGCCGTTGTCACTGGAGCCGGTGCCACCGCTCGCACCGGAACCGTTGTCGCTACCGCCCGAATCGGAGCCGCTACCTCCGGAACCGCCACCGGAGCCGCCGTCACCGCCGGAGCCACCATCACCGCTGGAACCACCGCCGTCGCCGCCACCGAGGCTGAGACAACCCGCAACCGCCGCCCCGACCGCTGCACCGCCGGTCGCCTTCAGGAACGTCCGCCGACTGCTGTCTCCCTCGTCAGCCGAGGGACTGCTGCGTCCATCGTCCGCCGATGGGTCGTTGCCGCTCTCACCGTTCGATTCGTTACCATTGTTAACCATTGGTAGTCCGTGACTAGGACACATTGTTCATAAAAGTTCCGGATGGTACAGTTCGTGAAGCGACAGGTCGGTGCGTCTTGATTGGCTGGGCCCGAACGGGTTCGGGGTCGGTTGCAGAGAGTCGACAGGCCGGACCCACGAAGGGATGGCGGGTGGCCCGGAATCAGTCGTTCCGCCCCGACCATTGCTTAACAATGATGAGTGTGTTCCGGGATTCGCTGACCAGTGGCGATGGAGTTAACTCCGTGCCGGGTGGGTTCGTCTGTATGGACGCCAGTGAGATCGAGCGTGTCGCGGTGCTCGGCGCGGGCAACATGGGCCACGGCATCACCGAAGTCGTCGCGATCGCGGGCTACGACGTGACGATGCGTGATGTCGAAGAAGAGTTCGTCGACTCGGGCTACGAGGACATCGAGTGGAGCCTCGACAAACTCGACGAGAAGGGCCGGATCGACGAATCCGCCGACGACGTGCTCGATCGGATCGACATCACGACCGACCTGGAGACCGCGGTCGGTGACGTCGATCTCGTGATCGAGGCCGCGCCCGAGCGAATGGCGCTCAAACAGGAGATCTACGGTGAACTCGACGATTTCACACCCGACGACGCGATCCTCGCCTCGAACACCTCGTCGCTCTCGATCACCGAGATCGCCACCGCCGTCGACGATCCCGAACGCGTGGTCGGCACCCACTTCTTCAACCCCCCAGTCAAGATGGACCTCGTCGAGGTCATCTACGGCGAGCGGACGTCGGACGAGACCGCCGAAGCTGCCCACGCGTTCGTCGAATCGCTCGATAAGACCCCGATCTACGTCCGGAAGGACGTCCAGGGGTTCGTGGTCAACTCCGTGCTGGGACCGTTCATGGTCGAGCCGGCGTGGATGGTTTCAAATAGTGAAGCCACCATCCAGGAAGCCGACGCCGCGATGGTCCATCAGCGGGGCTACCCGATGGGACCGTTCGAGCTCGGCGACCTGACCGGGATCGACATCGGCTATTCAGTACGGGAGGAGGCCGGGATCGAGAACCCGCCGCTGATCGAGGAGAAAGTCGAAGCCGAAGAGCTGGGCCGCAAGACCGGCAAGGGCTACTACGACTACGAAGAAGGAGAGGGAGCCGACTACGAACCCGGGGATGGCGAGGGGTTCGATACGCTTCGTGTCGAGGCGCAGATGGTGAACGAGGCCGCGAAGCTCATCGGGCAGGACGTCGCGACCCCGGAAGCGATCGACACCGGAATGCGCCTCGGTGCCGGGTTCCCCGAAGGCCCGTGCCGGCGTGCCGACGACATCGGACTCGATCGGATCATCGAGAAGCTCGAAGCGCTCCACGACGAGACCGGCGAGGAGCGGTTCGCGCCCGCCGATTACCTCGTCGAACTCGGCGAGAGCGGGAAGACCGGCGCGGACGCCGGGCAGGGGTTCTACTCCCACGGCGACGGCGACGAGCGGACGTATCACGACCTGAACTACGAGATCGACGACCGGGGCGTGCTCGCGATCGAACTCGACAGGCCCGAACGGTTGAACGCGCTCTCACAGGACCTTCTGGAAGAAATCGACCACCTCCTTTCCACTACTGATCCCGACGAGCTTCGCTGCGTCACCATCGAAGGCACGGGCGAGCGCGCGTTCTCGGCCGGCGCGGACGTCACCGGGTTCGCCGACACCGAGCCCGCCGACGTGCTCCGGGCGACGCCGACCTACGAGACCGTCGCGGAGTTTCCTCGTCCTGTCATCGCGAAGATCGAGGGGTTCTGCCTCGGCGGCGGCCACGAACTCGCGCTCGCGTGTGACATGCGGATCGCGACCGAGGGCTCCAAA
Source organism: Halococcus salifodinae DSM 8989 (assembly GCF_000336935.1). Classification (NCBI taxonomy): domain Archaea; kingdom Methanobacteriati; phylum Methanobacteriota; class Halobacteria; order Halobacteriales; family Halococcaceae; genus Halococcus; species Halococcus salifodinae. The sequence goes on from NZ_AOME01000002.1 coordinate 48,070, forward strand.
TTCGGCCAGCCCGAGATCGGACTCGGCCTGATCCCCGGCGGCGGCGCGACCCAGCGACTCACCCGGCTCGTGGGTGCCGCGCGCGCGAAGGAACTCGTCTTCCGCGGCCACCAGATCGACGCCGCGACCGCAGCCGACTGGGGGATGATCAACCGTGCGGTGCCGGCCAACGAGCTCGACAACGCCATGGAAGAAGTCCTCGCCGACATCGTGAACGGGCCGCCCGTCGGCCTCGAAGTCGCGAAGAAGGTGATGAACGAGGGCGCGGACGCCGACCTCGACGCCGCCCTCACGCTCGAACGCCAGGGCTTCTCGATTCTGATGGGGACCGACGACGTGGCCGAAGGCACCGCCGCCTTCCGCGAGGACCGCGACCCCGAGTTCGAGGGACGCTGAATCTCTAAATCGAATCGAAAAACCCGCCCAAACGCCGTCTCAGGCCCGTTTCTGAATCTCTTCGCGGAGGAGTTCGCTCACGGTGTCGCCCTCCGCGCGACCGCCGAGCGCGCCCATGCACTCGCCCATCAGCCCGGAGAACGCGCCCATTCCCTCCGTCTCGACCTGATCCGCGTTGCGCTCGACCACCTCGACGACGATCTCGCGGACTTCCTCGTTGCCCGCACTCCCGAGTCCCTCCTGATCGGCTGCCTCCGCCGGCGAGAGGTCGGGGTTCTCGGCGAGCGTCGCGAGGAGGTCGGGCAGCCCCTCCGTCGTGACCTCGCCGGCGGTGAGCAGCGCGAAAGCGTCGAGGAAGCGATCGTCGTCCAGCTGCTCGATCGGCACGCCGTCGCGCCGGAGCTCGGTGACGGTGCTCTCGACGGTTTGGGCCGCGAGCGTGGGATCGACACCCTGCTCGACTGCCGCCTCGAACAGCCCCATCCGCCAGCCGTACGCGACCTGTTCTGCGAGGCCGGCGTCGAGATCGTGCTCTGATTCGTAGCGGTCGACTTTCTCGGTCAGGAGCTCCGGGGGTTCGACGTTCTCGATGTCGAGTTCGACGGGTGGAACGTCGGTTTCGGGGTACATCCGCGCCGCGCCAGGAAGCGGACGGAGGTACTCCGAAGTGGTTTCTTGGACCCCGCGGGTCTCCTCCGGGACGCCCGCGATCGCCGCGCGGGCGCGCTCCGCGACCGCCTCGATCGCCGCCGCGGCTGGTTCGGGATCGGCGGCGACCATCGCCACCGCGTCGTCCTCGCTCGCGTCGACCGCCTCCCGGAGCGCGTCGACCTCACTTTCGGTCACGCCGTAGGCGGGGAGTTCGTCGGTGTGGAAGATGCCGCCGACGCCGTGGCGTTTGGCGTGGTCGGCGAACTCGGTGCCGAGCCGGCGATCGGGCTGGATCTCGTGGCCCACGAGCCCCGCGAACCCCTCCAGTCGAACGGCCATCGCGCGGCCGTCGCCCGAGAGCGCGCCGTCGATCACGCTGCTGTCCGTCCCGGCGAAGACGTCGGTCACGTCCACGGGCTCGCCGACGCCCGCCTCGCGCTCGTCGAGTTCGTCACGGATCGCGAGGAGTTCGACCTGTCTGTGGACCTCTCCCGCCACGATGTCGTCGATGTCGTCGAGACTCTGGACGCCCTTGAGCTCGACGCGCGCACCCTCCGCGATCGAGACGTTGACGTCCTGGCGGATGGTCCCGAGCCCGCGCTTCACAGTACCAGTCGAGCGCAACAACATCCCGATGCGTTCGGCGGCCTCCTTCGCCTGAGCGGGCGAGGTGATGTCGGGCCGAGTGCCGATCTCGACCAGCGGGATTCCCAGCCTGTCGAGCGCGTACCGCACGCCCGATTCGGTCTCGTCGACCCGTCCAGCGCTTTCCTCTTCGAGCATCAGGTCCTCGATTTCAACTGTGCCCGCCGAGGTCTCGATCGCGCCGTCGTCCGCGACGAGCGCCGAACGCTGAAAGCCCGCCGTGTTCGAGCCGTCGATCACGAGCTTCCGCATGACGTGGGCCTGGTCGATCGGCGTCATGTCGAGCAGCGCGGCGATTTCGAGCACCACGTCGACCGCCTCGCTGTCGATCCGTCCCGGCGGCTCGTCGTCGGCTTCGACCAGACAGGTGGAGTCGAACGCGAGATACTCGAACTCGCGCTCGACGCTCGCCTCTTCCAGCGCGGCGACGTCGATCTCGCCGAGCTCGCTCCGCGTGGGATGGAGGTATCGGCGGAACCGATGGGTCGAGTTGTCGGGCTCGCGCCGATCGGTCGGGCAGCCACAGAACAGTTTGGTGTCGGTGTCGAGCTGCTGGTGGATCTCGAGGCCTGCGACGAGACCCAGTTCCTCGTAATCGTGATCATGACCCGGATCGCCGTCGGGATCGTGGTCTGGCTCCGCGCTCATTGGGGCGACCTGCGGCGCGGAGCGACAAAAACCCGTCCAGTCGTCGCGACGCGATGCCGGACGTTGGACGCGGCAAAATCGCGGCGTTCGCGCGGGACTGCCAGTGATTGATATCGAGATCACCAACGGAACTCGTGTGCTTTCGTACATCCACCGATTGTACACGTTTTCATACAGTATTCAGGTCGCGGCACTGCTAGATTGAGCTCTCCAGTTCGAGTAGTTCGAGCGAGATTTGATTCTCCAGCGTTTGGTGGTTTCTGAGGTGATCGTAGGAGGCGGTGTCGGCAGTCAGCCAAGCGCCGAACGCTGGCTGACTGCCGTTCCAGGTTTCGTGAAATCGGCCGACACGCATGGTGTAGGTCTGGAACAGCTTCTCGACGATGTTCCGCTCGGAGTAGTTGAGGTCGCCCAGCAGATCGGTCTTGGCCAGCGCCGTCAGGTAACCCATACCGTCGACGAGGAACTCCGCGTCTCCGAGCGGTGCTCCTCCTTCAATTCGCAGAGGACGTCGTTGCGGGCCCAATCCCGTGATTTTGAGAAAGTCGTGCTTCACGCACGACTTTCGAATCGACATCGATAGCGGCGTAGAGCCACACCTTCTCCTCCTCAGCGAGCTGGATCTGCTTCTCGTCGGCGGCGATACGATCCGGGTCGGCGGTGAAGTCCTGATCGTAGTGGTCGGCGTAGGATTGGTACCAGTGGTGAATGGTGGCACGGGTTCGGCTGACGCCGAACCACTCGCAGAGGTCGCGACACTCCGCCAGCGACGCTGCAGCGGCGTGAGCAGCGCACGCCAGCCTGATCAGCCAGGCTGGCGTNCTGACGCCGAACCACTCGCAGAGGTCGCGACACTCCGCCAGCGACGCTGCAGCGGCGTGAGCAGCGCACGCCAGCCTGATCAGCCAGGCTGGCGTCGACGCACCAGCCTGGAAACCGCCGCTTGTCCGGGAGTTTATCGCTGAGAACTTCCGCGTTGAGTACCCGCTCGCACACATCTACCACGTGATGCACAAGATCGGGCTGTCGATCCAGACAGCCCAGTCGATCGCCTATCAGGCCGACTCAGGAGAGCAGCGACACTGGCACAACCAGTTCAAAAAAAGTGGCCGACGCTGAAGGCAGAGGGCTATCGGATCGTCGCGATCGGTCAGCATTCCGAACGGTCGCAACCAACCAGAAGCCCGATTGATTCCCGGTGAACTCATCCCCAAAACTGCCGGTCTCGGGCGCTCGTGAGAGGGTAAACATGCTCGGAGCCGTCACCGACGACGGCGAACGGTTCGTGGCTCTCACACGGAACCAGTTCAATGCTGAGGTCGCGAAGCACTGTCTCCGGGCGATATGCCACGAGTTCGGCGAACAGTTCGCGATCGTCTTGGACAACGCGAGCTGCTTCATCGCGAACACGCTGGAGAAGCAGGCCGCCGCCGACGGCCTCGATTTCCGCTCCGAACGACACGGAAATCGTAACAGCGCCGGACGTGTCCTCCGCGAGGGAAAACGACGCACCGCCTCGTTCTCGAACTGTTTCAGTCACGCCGATCCAGCAACTGCCGACGAGTGGTTACGATCGTTCGCCGTCGCATCGAATCTGCGTATCCGAACACTACCCACGAGGTGCTCGTTATCACAGACGACACACCGCTCCGAAAGCTGTCGTGACCGCTCGGAGACGGTCATATGCCCCATCACAGCCGCTCGCGACGCGCCTCCGGCAGCGTTACAACCCCGACCGATGAACCGTCGGTATGACCGACGCCGATCCCACTGGAACGCTCGATCGGGTTGGCCTCACCGAATACGAGGAGGGTGCGCTCACCGAGCTGTTCAGCCTCGGACGGACGACCGCGCCGACGCTCGCCGAGGCCACCGGCATCCCGAAGGCCCGGATCTACGGTGTGCTCGACGCGCTCGCCGACCGCGGGTTCGTGAAGGTGATCCCCGAGCGCCCGAAACGGTACCAGCCCCGCTCGCCCGAATCGATCCTCGATCGCGCGGTCGAGAACCGCCGTCAGGACTACGAAGGATTTCGGACGGACCTCGACGACCGGCGCGAGGCGTTCCTCGACGAGTTCGAACCCCGATTCGAGCGAGCGAGCGAGGACGTCACGCCCGCCGAGGAGCTGTTCTCGGTGGTCGACGTCGGCGAGCCGAGCGAGTCAGAAACCAGACGCCTCTACCACGAGGCCCGTAGTCAAATACGGGTTCTCTCGAAGAGCTTCGAGTACCTCGACACCGTCGCGCCGGCGCTCGCCGACGCACTCGAACGCGGGATCGACGTCGACGTGCTCGTGCTCCATCCGGACAACCTCTCGGCATCGAACGCCGCGATTCAGGCCGACATCGTCGAACGACTGCGGAACGAGTTTCCCGATGTCGGACTGCGATTCAGCACCGAACAGCTCCCCTGGCGGGGCACGCTCGCCGATCCGAGCATGGACTACGAAACCGGCACCGCTATCTTGCTCGTCCAGGAGGACGAGATCCCCAACCACCTGCGTCAGGCCGCGATCACCGAGAACGGATCGTTCGTCGCGGGGCTCCAGCGCTACTTCGAGCTGATCTGGGAGTACGAGAGTGTCGGGAAGTACCCTGGCGGACGGTAGGCAAACACCGCATCACGATCGACGGTCGCCCGTCGAGAGTGCTCGTGGTGACTACCGTATGACGTTAACCAACTGGTCGGGCAGATTGTCACGCACCGTGGTTCGGAACCGCTCGGATACCACCGACAGCGCCGTGAAGTACGTCACTGCACCGACGCCTGCGAGTGCGAGTGCAACCGGGATCGACGCGCCGAAGGCCATCCGACCGCCGAGCACCACGATCCCCATCACGGCCGCCGAGAGCCACTGTTTGAGGAGCTCTCGCACCGGAACGGGAACGTCGATGACCGCGGTCAGTGCGCGGTAGCCAACGAGGAGCGAGACCACCGCCGAGATCGCTGTGGCGACCGCTGCCCCGCCCCAGCCGTAGCGCCAGACGAAAACGACGTTGAGCACGAGGTTCGCACCGATGAACACACCGTTGACCCGGAAGGCGGCGTCGGGTCGGTCGATGGCGTTGAGTGCGTTAGTGAACTGGTTGCTGTATCCGTACACCAGACGGGCGATCACGAGAACCACGAGCACCCAGTGACCGCGCGCGAACGCCGGGTTGTAGATCGAAAGGATCGCATCGCCGAGAAGCGCCGCGCCGACGAGGCCGGGGATGACGAACAGCCCGGCATAGGCGAGCGCGTCCTCGACGAGTCCCGACACCCGGCCCGGCCCGTCGGTGCTCGCGATCTGGCTGACTTCCGGGAACAGCGCGTTGCTGATCGCCGTGCTGAACACCGCAAACAGTGAGGCGATGTTCCACCCCACCTCGTAGACTGCGATGAGATCAGTCTGATTCGCCGCCAAAAACGCACCGAGGACGATCGTATCCATCGATTTGAACGCCTGCGTCTCGATGCCGCCGAGCCACGAGTATCGGGCGTACGACACCAGCCGCGAGAAATGCTGTCGAGTCGGGAGCGTGATCCCGAGCGGCCTCTGACGTCCGAGAAGCGCGATCCCGGCGAGCGTCGCCACCAACCCGGAGACCGCATAGCCCCAGAACAGCCCCGTGATGCCCAGCCCCACGAACACGACCCCGAGGTGGAGGACGCTCCGCAGCGAGCGTTCAGTCGAGCCGAGCACCGCGGCGACGTGAACCAGATGGCGACCGTTGAGCACCGCACGCAGAAACGAGTAGCCGATGCTCACGAGCAACAACAGCACGATGAACGGCGTGTAGTTCTCGATGGCGTCCGTGATCGGTCGCTCGGGGAGCACGCCCACAAACCGCCACGCCACGACGAGCAGCACTGCCATCACGACGAAGACGGCCAACTGTAGCGTGGCCCCCGCCAGCAGGTAGGCATCGTCGTCACCGGCTTCGCTGAGACGCTTGTTGACAGCCTTGCGGACCCCGAGATCGCCGACGATCTGAAACCAGACCACGACCGAGATAACGACGGTGTAGGTCCCGAAGACGTCGTCGCCAAGGACCCGCACGATGGCCAGTGTCGCCAGAAACCCGACCGCGGTCGAGATGATCTGCGAACCGAAGCCGATGATCGAGGTCTGGCCGATCCGCATCGGTCAGCGATACCCCAGTGCTCGCAGTCGTCGCTCGACGTCATCGCCCTCGGCGGCCGACACCGAGTGAGTGCCCTCGTCGACCACTGTCCGTCGCTCGCCGTCGATGGTCGCCCACGGCACCCTCACCAGCGCCGGCAGTCGAAGCCCCTCGGGGTGGCCGTACAGCCGCAGCGGGAGTGGCCACGCGCGTTCACCGATCGCGTTGCCGTGATCCGTAGTGAGCACGGTCCGCCCGTCGAGTTCCGCTGCGAGGTCCGCCGTGTGTTCGAGCACGAGTTCGAGGTTCTCGGCGTAGGCCGCCCACACCTCGTCACGATCGGCCGTTCCCCGCTCGATGGCCTGCCACGGGTCCTCCGCATCCGGCGACCGGCGTTCGGGGCCGGCGATTCGGTCGGGATGCCAGCCGGTAAACCGACGCTCGTACCCCACGAACGGGTAGTGTGGCTGCATGAAATGGCAGATGAGCCGTTTGTCGGGATGGCGCTCGTGGGCCGCGAGCGTGGCATCCACGACCGCCTCGGGGAGCACGGTTTGCTCGTCCTCGTCGAACGCCGTCCGCCAGACTTCCACGAGCTCGTGAAACGAGTCGCCGGCGGCCAGCGAGACGTGTGGGTTGGCCGAAACGTACACCGTGTCACCGAACGACTCGTCGGCGAAGTTCCGGCGAACCCACTCGGCGGTCATGCTTCCACGGCTAGTGACGCGGCGGTAGTCGTCGAACGCATCGGCGTCGGCAACCGTTTCGAACAGATCGGCCCGGCAAGCATCGAGCACCACGAGCGTATCCCACTCCTCGTCCATCACCCCGATGCCACCGTCGCCCGGATGAACCCGCGTCTGGAACGGCCGGACGATTCGCTGGACGAGACGGTCCTTCCACCACTGTCCATCGTCGTAATGGGTGGCGAGTTCGTCGACAGCGTAGCGAACGAGCCGCCGGGCGTTCATCGCTCTCGCCCCGTCTCGGATGGGTGAGAACGTCTTCGTTCTCTCGGTCGGGCGACAACCATCGGCGACGGCCATGCGCTCGGCGCTCGCGGTCCCGGAGCGTCAGCCATCGATGCCGTCGGCCTCGACGGTTCGGTACAGCTCCCGTCCGGAACGAAGGTCCTCGGCGTCGTCGATTTCGACCCACGGGCCGACTGGCGCGACGCAGCCAACCGAGACGTCGCCGAACAGTTCGGCAAACGCGCGCTCGTACCACTCGCCGAGCGCCTCGTTCTCGATGAACTCACCGAGCGTCTCGACCAGCCGTCTCGCGCTCTCGGCGTCGAACTTACAGAGGCCGATGTACTCGCCGTCGGCCGCAGCGAGCTCTTTGCCGATGTCGACGACCGTTCCGCCGTCGATGGCGACGGTCATCTCCTCGTCATCGAGTGACTTCTCCTGATCGATGACCAGCGTCGGCCCTGTGGCGGCGACGAGGCGGCCAACGGTCTCCGGCGAGAACAGCGTATCGGCGTTGACCAGCGTGAACCCGTCTGTAAGCGTTTCGCGCGCCAGCCAGAGTGAGTAGAGGTTGTTCGTCTCGGCGTAGCGCTCGTTTTCGATGTAGTCGATCTCGAACGCCGAGACGTCAGCACAGTAGTCGCGAATCCGTGCGGCCTCGTGGCCCACGACCATCGTGACGCGGCGGTAGTCGTTCGCTCGAAGCGCAGCGAAGATGTGGCCGAGAATGGGCTTTTCGCCGACTGACAGCAGTGTCTTCGGTGTATCGTCAGTACGGGGTTGCAACCGTCTCCCCATGCCTGCCGCGAGCACGACGGCGTGGTCGTTCTCGGTCATTGTCCCTCCCATGTCGGTGTCGGTTTATATGACTGTGGAATCCCGGAGACGGCGTGCCGCCGGCGCTCGGTCCGCGGCTGCCAGCAATCGTCAGGCGATACGTTACTCTCCGGCCGAACGCACGAACGAGTACACCCGCTCTGCGGCGTTCCCGTCGGGATCGTCGAAGAACCGATCGCGCACCCGTTTCCGCTCGGCAGCGTACGGATCGTCGTCGCCGAGCGCCGTGGTAATCGCCGTGTGGAGCTCAGCGCCGTCGGTCGCCACGGGGCCGGGCGTCACCGTCTCGTACTCGAAGTACAGCTCCCGGTCTCGGGCCACGTACCGTTCGAGATCGTAGGGGAAAAACACCAGCGGGCGATCGAGGAGCAGGAAATCGAAATAGAGCGAGGAGTAATCCGTCAGCAGACAGTCGACGTGCTGGAGCATCGCGTGAACGTCGAGCCCCGCCGGCACCGCAACGATCCGGTCGTACGCGCCGTCGTCGAAGGCGATCTCGGTACTCGGGTGGAACTTGCAGAGTAACACTGCCCCCTCTTCGGCGAGGAACGCATCGAGTGCGGCGAGATCGATGTCGGCGTCCGCGATCGGGTTGCCGCCGGTTTCCCGCCACGTCGGCACGTACGCCACGACGTCGTTGTCGGCCCGTAGCTCCCGTAGCCGCGAGAGCATCGTCGGATCGGAGCCGATGTCCGCCCCGGAGACGGTCCCGAAGAGCGCGTCGTTGCGCGGGTAGCCGAGAGACACGACCGACGCCTCGCTCGTGGCAAACGCCGAGGCGAACTTCGGAACGAGACTCGCAGCGGTGGTCACGACGTCATCGTAGCTTCGATAGAGCAGCCGCGTTTTGAGTCGGTTCGCCCACCCCATCCGCTGGAGATAGTAGCTGTCGTCGAGCGAAACCCGCTTCAAGGGGACGCCGTGCCAGAGGTTGACCGCTCGCGCACCGATCGCACACGACATCACGACGTCGTTGAGCGAGTGGGTGAAGAAGACGGTGCCGGCGCGGAGCGTGACGTACTTCCCGTACAGCGTGTCGGCGTGGTGGGCCTCATAGCCGCGTTCGCGCAGTTCGCCGACGATGTCCCAGCGGCGAGAGAGCCACACCGGACGAACCTCGTCCGCGTGTTCGTTTGCGGCGTGCAAGAAGAGATATTTCGAGTTCTCGGCAAAGCGGGTCCCGCCGTTACAGCCGAACACCCAGAGCCGTTCGTCGCGCGGCGACACCAACCCGAGCGCGTAGAGTAGCCCCTTCAGCAGGCCACCGAAACACGCCGTCACGAGCCGACGAACCCCGGCGAGACGGGCGTCCGATGGCCCGTCGTCGCGCTGGCGTTCGGAGTGCATACCATCGCTTCTCCGCGAGCGGGAATTGGGCGTTTCGCTTCGCTACCGACGAGCAGGGCAGCTCCGACGGCAATCGAACGGCCCCGTTCGGCCGTCGATCCACCCACGAGAGAGCCGTCGGGATCGGAACAGTGTAAACCCCGCCGCCCGGTTGAGTGACGAGAACCGTGACGGACGCCATCTCGCTGCCCGATTCGCTGCGGACCGGCCCCGGGCCGCTGGTGTCGGCCATCGTGCCGACCTACGGCGACGCCGAATACCTTCCGGAGGCTCTCGAAAGCATTGCGGCCCAGACGCACGAAAACATCGAACTCATCGTTGTGGATAGTTCTGGCGTGGCGTGGCTTCGCGATCTCGCCGCCGACACCGTGGGCTTCGAGTACATCCACGAGGAGCCGCGCGGGCTCGCGGCGGCGCGAAACACCGGCCTCGACGCGGCCACGGGCGACGTGATCGCGTTTCTCGACGCCGACGACCGCTGGCGACCGAAAAAAACCGAACGACAGCTCGCGGCGCTCGATGCGGGTGCGGACGTCGTCTACGCCGACGTGTATCTCCGCCAAGCGGGACGCACGCGCTACCTGTCCGCACTCCCCGTCCAAAACCCCGACAGCCATCACATCGACTTTCTCTACGAGGGTGGGGTGCCGATGCCGACGGTCGTGGCCCGCCGGGACTGCTTCGTCGACGAGCGCTTCGACGAGCGCCTGCCGGCGGTCGAGGATCGCCACCTCTGGGCGCGGCTGTTCGCCCGCTACACGCCCGCCCGCGTCGCTGAGCCGCTCGCGTACTACACCCGCCGCGACGACTCGATGAGCTCCGATATCGAAACGATGTACGAGGCGGAGCGTGACGTGATCGCGGACCTCTGTGAGCGGCTGCCATCAGTCACGTCCCACCGGACGGCGCTCGAACGCAAGGCGCGGTACAAACGCGGCAAACGACTGCTCCGCGCCGGCGACGCGACAGCCGCCCGTACGGCGCTTCGAACGGCGTTTGCGGCGGATCGCACCGACCCGCGGACGCTCACGCTGCTGGCTGTCTCGTTGCTTCCTTTCGGGCATCGTCGGCTGCTGGAACTGCTCGAAGCCGTACAGGAACGATTGCGATAGCTCACCGATAGCCGAGGGCACGCAGTCGGTCTTCGACGGCTGCCGTGTCGGCCTCCCGTGGCTCGACCGACGGTTCGTACTCGCCGGTGTCGCGGCCGGTCGTCTCGGCCCACGGGACGAGTCTGACGCTCGGGAGGAGCACGTCGGAATCGTGGCCCCAGAGACCGAACTCGCCGAAAGCGTTGCCGTGGTCGGCGGTGATGGCGACCCGTTCGGCGTCCATGTTCTCCAAGAGAACCTCGATGTCGTCGAGCACGTACCGAAGATTGTCGCGGTAGGCCGCCCAGACCTCCTCGGCGGGGATCGTGTAGCCGGCTTCCGACCACAGGCTACCGAACGATCCCTCGCCGAAGTCGTCGGGCGTGCCGAACGATCCGAGGTTGGGGTCCGGCACGAACGGTGCGTGGGGCTGCATGTAATGGACGACCATCTGCTCAACCCCGTTGTCCTCGCGGCGTCGCCACGTGTCGATTGCGCGATCGGTCAGCGGCCGCGCGGGGATCGTGTGGTACTGTTCGTCCCATGCGTACTCCCACACTTCGTCGAGGAGCGCGAACGAATCATCGTCGAGCGCACGGGCGAACGGGTTCCCGGTGACGTATGCCGTCCGCGCCATCTCGTCGGCGTACTCCGGCGTGAAGTTGCGCGCCAGCCAGTCTTCGGACATGCTCGCCCGTGAGCGGAAGGTGCCGATCTCGCCGAGGAACTCGTACTCGTCGGCGACCTCGTGGAGCAGATCGGTGCGGCAGGCATCGAGCACCAGCAGCACGTCCCAGTCGGGTTCGTAGATCGGCCGGCCGGGGTTGCCGACGGCCTCGACGAGGCGCTGATTCGCGACCACGAACACGTCTCGCCACGCGTCCAACAGCCCCTCACGTGCGCCGTCCAGTCCGTTCCGTCGCGACTCCTCGATGGCGTACCGACCCCACTTTCCGAGCCAGTACGCGGGCGATCGCTCCATTGGGAGGAGGGCACGGCCGACGATCATGAGCGTTACGTTCGCGGTGCCGGCATGCCTGGGACTGGGAGGGATCGTTGTCACTGTTTCCCGGTAGCCGCCGGCCCCGTACCGATGGCGTACCGAAATGACGGACGACAGTCCCTCTCACCATCCGAACAACCGAGTCCTGCATCGGTTCATCGCCCGATGTTCAGTCACGGAAGGACAACGAACCGAACACAATGGTGCATATCGCGGCGAGAGCGCCAAACCGGGGGCCACTTCCGCTACTAGTTGCTGACTGTGATGGCCCCGACGGAGGCAAGACAGCCGACCATCAGGATCACGATAGAATCGTTGACGGCCGGAACAGGACTCCGGCGGAAGCGTTCTCGCTTCTGTCAGACAGGGATAGTCGATTGCACTATCCTGGTACTGAGACTCAGTGTCGTGAGATGATTTTCCCCCTCGCCTCGGCTTCTCTCGTCGGTTATCGGCCCTCTCCCCTCGCCACGCCTTCGAGTACCTTCCCGTACGTCGCCGCCACCCGCTCGTAATCGAACCTGCGAACGAACGTCCGGAACGCCTCGGTGGCTCCCTTCTCGTCGTCGGCTCCGTCCTCGTCGCTGGCTCCACCATCGCCCGCTCGTCGCACGGCCCGGGCGATGGCCGTCGGCGTCGGGTCGCAGAACGTGACGTGCTCGCCGAAGCGCTCCTCGGCGCGGCCGCGAGCCTGCACGACGCCCAGCCCCGCTGCCGCATATTCGAGCACTTTCAGCGTGTGTGGGTCATCAACCAGCGAGATTCCGACGTCCGCGGCGTGGAGATAGCCCGGCACCGCGTCGTGATCGACCGTTCCGAGAAAGACGACGTTCTCGCACTCGCGGGCGGCGCGCTCGACATGCTCCACCAATGATCCCGCACCGAGCACGACGAGCGTCCACCCGTCCAGGCGCTCGATCGCCGCGAGCAGTTCGTCGATGTGGTAGATCGGTTCGAGACCGCCGACGTAGATCGCCACTCGGTCGTCGGCGTCGATCCCCACGGTGGCGAGACGGTCGCGTGCGCGCTCGACGCTTGCCGGGTCGGGATCGGCGAACCGATCGTACGCCACCCCGAGGTCGGTTGCGGTTGCGGCGCGGGCGTACCGCCGGACGCGATCTCGTTCCTCCTCGTAGACGTAGAGAGTGTGATCGGCGAGCGTGAAGGCGACGTTTTCGGCGGCCCGGACCGCGAACGCGAGTTCCGAAGAGTGAGTGTCGGCGAACTGCCGGATGGGATCGATGTGGTCGACCACGAACGGCGTTCCGAGGAGTTTCAGGACGACGCCGGCCATCGCGCCCGAGCGCGTCGTTCCCACGACGACGTCGTAGCTGTCGCGTTCGCGGAGCGAGGCGAGGAGCGTTTGCGGGGTAGTCCCGCGGAGCGTCACGTCGATCCCGTCCTTGCGGAGGTGTTCGGCGATCCGCCGCCGCCCGACGCTGATGTCCGCCGGCTTGTCGGGTGTGAGCCACAGCACTCGCAAGGCCGTACTGCCCTCCCGCTCGCCGTCGGGGTTCGTCATGCCGCCGACCCGAGATCGTTGGGATACTGGGTGAGTCCGTAACAGTAGCCGATCCCCACCAGAGCAGTGAACGCGACCAGCCCGACCAGCCTGGCTGCGTGCTCGCGTGACGGCTCACGGAGGAGGTCCCACAGTCGACCGGGGAAGAACTCGACGAGGAGTCGGCCGAGAAACGCGCTTTCCTCGCCCGTCGAGTCGGCGACGAAGGTCTCCATCGCTCGCTTCGAGTAGCCCTGCCAGAACGCGCGGTCGGCGAGCCACCCCGGCCGGGTGCGGTACTCGAACACCTTGTGTGCCACTCGTGCGTCGGGGACGTAGTAGACGCCGTGGCCGTACTCGCGTTCGAGGCGGGCGCAGAGCTCGGTTTCGCCACCCTGGAGGTTCGCATCCCCCTTCCGACCGCCGATGGCTGGATCGAACCCGCCGAGGTCGAGGAACGTGTCGCGGTCGAACGAGATGTTCGAACCGAACGTGTTCCGGACTTCGCCCGCCGCGGTCTCGTCACCGTCGGGGCCGAACCCGCGATGGGTGACGCCAACGAGCCAGAAGAACTCCGCAGGGAGGAAGGCCGGTCGGCCAGCGACCCACTCGGGGGTCATCCGTCCGCCGACCGCGGGTGCGCCGGTGCGCTCGTAGGCCCCGACGAGGCGCTCGACCCACTCGGGGTCGGCCCGGACGTCGTCGTCGACGAACGCGACGACCTCACCCGAGGCGAGCTCTGCGCCCGTGTTCCGACTTTCGAGCAGTCCCCGGTTTGCGTCGTTGCAGTGGATCACGACGTCCTCGCGCTCGCCGTACGCTTCCCGCACTCGCTCGGCAAGGTCTGGTCGCCCGTCGACCACGATCACGAGCTCCACGGGTGAATGGGTCTGGTCGAGGACAGTGTCGGCGGCCTCACTGAAGACATCGAACTGCGCCGGATCGTACGTACAGAGGACGACCGAGACCCGCATAGCGCCCTCTCGAACGGGCCAACGGATAGCCGTTTCCGTTTGCGGAACCGCCGCCACCGCGCGCTGTCGGCGGCGTTCGGGATAGTGACCCGCGTTCCGGATGCCGGTCCGCGTGCCGAATCCGACCATGATTCGAGCGTGAGCAAGCTTTATCCAGCGCCGAACTCAGGAGTGAATAATGTCGTCGCGTCTTCCCACCGGGATCGACCTCCTCGACCAGCGCCTCGGCGGCGGCATTCCGCCGGGAAGCATCGTCGCGCTGACCGCGCCGCCAGCGAGCCAGGCCGAACTCCTACTGTATGAGTTCATGGCCCCGCGCGAGACGCTGTATCTCACGCTCGACCGAACGGAACTCGCCGTGGCCGACGCGCTCGGACGGACATCGATCGACACCGGCGATCCGACGATCCAGTCCGTCGCCGCGGACTCGCGGGTCGATCACGCCATCGAGCTGTCCGGGGATCTCCCCGAGCGCTCGACGCTGATCGTCGATCCCCACACCGTGCTCGAACGTGAGGACCGCCCGCGTTTTCGGGAGTTCATGACGCGACTCCGCCGCCACGTCGTCGACACCGAAAGCGTCGCCGTGCTCCACTGTCTCGACGGCCGAAACGTGCCGGCGCTACGCGACACCACCGCCCACATGGCAGACGTGATCCTCCGGCTGACCGCCACCACCGCCGGCACGGCGGTCGAAACCAGACTCGCGGTCCCCAAGTTCCGCGGCGGACGCGCGCTCACCGAGACCCTCAAGCTCCAGCTCACCGATCGCGTCGAGATCGACACCAGCCGCGACATCGCCTGAGATACCGGTTCCATCACCGAACGACCGACTAACGGGGAGAGCGCAGCGCAACTCGGAGTCCCATCGATCGGGTCGTCGATACGTTTCCCAGTCAGTAGCTCGACAGCTGCAACGAACGACGAAGACCGATGACGCGAACGGTTCAGATCGTCGACGACGCTGGAATCCGCGAGCGACTCCGGTTTACGCCCGAGAAACACGATTTCGGGGTCGCGACGAGGTCGATACCATCCTGCCGGTGGTGTTGTTGACGGCGGCAGAATCCCGTGAAGAGATCGATGATGCGGTCGACGTGGCCGATCACGTCGAGAAGCCGTTCCGGGCGAACGAGGTCGTCGACTGCGTGCAGCGCGTGCTGGGAGAGTCGGCGTCGGACTGGGGAAAATCGACGGCTCCGGGGAATACGGTCGTCGAAAGAGTACCGCTGTTGGACGATTACTCGTCGACGTCGCCGAGCTCCTCGGTGATCTCGTCGGCGTCGATGTCGGCGTCTTCGAGCTCTTCTTCGATGGCTTCGAGGTCGGCCTCCTCGCCACCGCCGCCCATACCGCCCATCATGCCACCCATGCCGCCCATCATCCCGCCGGAGCCGTCGATGACCTCCTCGACGATCACGCGGTCGAGATCGAGCCGGTCGATGAGGTCGCCGAGGATCTGCTGTTTGCCCATCATCCACTGCTGGTCGAACTGGAGCTGCTGGGACTGCTCGATGTAGAGCGTCTCCTTCTCGACGGTCTCGGTCTCGAACTCGGGTTCGGCTTCCTCGTCGTCGTCCTCGTCCGCCGCCTCGTCGGGTTCGACCATCCGCTCTTCTTCCACTTCGTCGACCTCGATCCGCATGTCGAGGTCGGCGTCGAAGTACATCCCCAACATTCCCTCGGCGCGCTCGATCCGGTCGTCGACGGTGTCGAGCACTTCGTACTCGTACTCGACGTCCTCGCCCGCGAGGGGGTGATTGAAGTCGACGCGCGCGCGGCCGCCGATGATGGTGTTGACGTGGCCGTGCTCGCCCTCGATGTCGACGTGGCCGCCGGGATACCGGTCGTCCTCGGGGATCTTCTCCGCACTCAGCGTCCGGACCTCTTCCTCGTCGTACTCGCCGAACGCCTCGGCCGCGGGCACGGTCACGGAGCCGGAGTCGCCGGCCTCGCCCCCGATGAAGTCCTCCTCGACGGCGTCGAAGAGATGGCCCGCACCGACCGCGATCACGCGCGGCTCGAAGGTCTGCTGCTGGTCATCGACGCCTTCCTCCTCGGCGACGTCTGGATCGGTAGTGTCGACGAGCTGGTCGTTCTCGACCGAGCGGGCGGTGTACGCGAGACGGACGAAGTCTCCCTCCTGGATGCCGCTCGATTCGGCATCGTCGGCATCGCTGGGCTCGTCGTTCGGTTCGGCGGCCTCGGGCTGATCGTCGGTCATGTGCGCACTCACACCCGTTCGACGTTTAAGAACAACGTTTCGAGTTCGGTAGCTTCGAGCAGACGAATCGAAACGCTCCGACGACGAGCGGCGGAGATCTTATTATATTCAGGCGTGTCTACTATGGTATGGTTGATACTACCACCGCGAGCCAGACAGTCTCACGGGAGGACGTCGCGGGAGAGTTGGAATCGCTCGCGAACGAGCTACGTGACACCGAAAGCGAGATCGATGTCGCCGTCGGCAACAAGTCGGTGACGCTCAGCCCGGACGAAACGGTCGAGTACGACATCGAAGTGAGCGAACGGGAGCCGATGATCGGCGACAAGCGCGAATCGATCAGCATCGAGGTGAGCTGGAAAGCGGACGAGTAGTCCATCGCGGCGCTCATGTAGCGGAGGCGAGTGGCACCCGCCAGAGGCTACCGAATGTACGAAGTCGAACTCAAGGTCCGTGCCGCCCACGAACCGGTCCGGGAAGCGCTCGTGGCCCGCGAGGCCACGTGCCTCGGCACCGTCGAGCAGAACGACACTTACTACCACGCACCACACCGATCGTTCGCCGAAACCGACGAGGCGCTCAGACTCCGCCGCGAGACGCGGGAGGAGAACGTGGAGAACCCAGAGGACGTGGAAGGCACAGAGGAGAGCACGGCCCACCTCACCTACAAGGGGCCGCTCGTCGACACCACGTCGAAGACCCGTGAGGAAGCCGAAACCGTCGTCGACGATCCCGAGGCGGCCGAGACGATCGTCGAAGCCCTCGGCTTCTCGCCCGCCGCCAGCGTGCGAAAACACCGCGAACGGTTCGCTCTCGGGGAGTACACGATCGCGCTCGATAGCGTCACGGACGTGGGACAGTTCGTCGAGATCGAGCGCACCGTCGAGACCGAGGCCGAGATCGATGCCGCTCGCGACGGCGCGCGCGAACGCCTCGCCGACCTCGACCTCGATCCCGACGACCAGCTCCGAACGTCGTATCTCGCCCTCCTGCTCGATGCGCGCGGGACGGCGGACGAGCAGAACGAGCGTGACGGTGGCAATAACCCACGATAATCCTCCTGTGCGCAAAAGTTTCCGTAAGTTATAGACCGGCCGGCCGCGAACCTCGGTCATGACCGAACGGAACATCCGGGTCGAGGCGCTTGACCGGCCCGCAGTCGACGACCAGACCGTGGAGATCGTCGAACGAAAGGGCATTGGCCACCCCGACTCGCTCTGTGATGGGATCGCCGAGAGCGTCTCGCGCGCGCTCGCGGCCGCGTATCTCGATCGGGTGGGGACGATCCTTCACTACAACACCGACGAGACCCAACTGGTGGCGGGCAACGCCGCGCCCGCCTTCGGCGGCGGCGAGATGATCGAGCCGATCTACATCCTGATCGTCGGCCGCGCGACCAGCGAGTACGAGGGCACGAAGATCCCGACCGAGCCGATCGCCCTCCGGGCGGCCCGCCAGTATCTCGACGCCCACGTTCCCCACCTCGACGTCGGCACCGACGTGATCCTCGACGCGAAGCTCGGCGAGGGCAGCGGCGACCTCCAGGACGTGTTCGACGACGGCAGTGTCCCGATGGCAAACGACACAAGCTTCGGGGTGGGCCACGCGCCACTTTCGGAAACCGAAGAAATAGTTTTGAACACCGAGCGCCGACTCAATCGGGAGTATGCCGCCGACAATCCCGAGCTCGGTGCGGACATCAAGGTGATGGGGAAACGCGAAGGCGACCGGATCGACGTCACCGTGGCGGCAGCGATGATCGACGCCCACATCGCAAGTCTCGGCGAGTACACCGACGCGGTCGCGGGCGTGCGCGAGTACGTCACCGACCTCGCCCGCGAGTACACCGACCGTGAGATCGAAGTGCGAGTGAACACGGCCGACGACTACGACGAGGGCTCGATCTACCTCACGACGACCGGGACTTCGGCCGAACAGGGCGACGACGGCTCGGTGGGCCGGGGGAACCGCGCGAACGGTCTCATCACCCCGAACCGCTCGATGTCGATGGAGGCCACCTCCGGCAAGAACCCCGTCAACCACATCGGGAAGCTCTACAACCTGCTCTCGACCGAGATCGCCGAAAGCGTGGTGGACGAGGTCGACGGCATCCGCGACCTCCGGGTACGACTCGTGAGTCGGATCGGCCAGCCGGTCGATCAGCCCCACGTCGCCGACGTTCACGTCAGCACCGAATCCGGCGTCGCGATCGGCGATGTGGAGAGCAAGGTCGGACGGATCGTCGACCGCGAACTCGCCGACCTCACCGACGTGACCCGTCGGGCCGTCGACGGTGAGATCGCGACGTTCTGAGCCGACGGCCGACCGTCATCCCACAGCAGGACGCAATACACAAGAGCGTCGAACCCTTCTTTCGAGGCATGTCGAACGAACCGGCAGCCACGACGGATGATGTCCCCGAAACCGACGAAGAGTGGCGTGAAGTGCTGACCGACGAGGAGTACGAGATCCTGCGCGAGCAGGGCACCGAACCCAAGTTCAGCGGCGACCTCCTCGACCAGAGCGAAGACGGAACCTATCTCTGTGCGGGCTGTGGAACCGAACTGTTCTCTTCGGACACCAAGTTCGACTCCGAGACCGGCTGGCCGAGTTTCTCCGAGGCGATCGACGAGCACATCGAACTCCGCCGGGATACCAGTCACGGAATGGACCGGACGGAAGTTGTGTGTGTCGAGTGTGGCGGCCACCTCGGCCACGTCTTCGACGACGGTCCGGAACCGACCGGCAAGCGCTACTGCATCAACTCCGCGGCGCTCGGCTTCGACGAGAACGAAGCGTAACCGACTCGTGGCCATCCGCCGACACCACGTCTCGTTTCGGTCTCGGTGAAGAAAATCGATCGTGGCGATGACTCACGTGTATCCGAGTGCCAGCGTTTCGATCCCTCGGGTCGGGTTGAGATACCACGGGGAGTCAGTCGCTCGTGTCGCCATCGGGGTGAGCAAGCCCACTGCCGTCTGTCGTCGCCGATTGCTGGTCGAGGAACGTCACGAGTTCGGCCTCGGTGACTGGCTGTGACCCGATGTCCAACCCAGCATCGCGGGTGATCCGAACCGTACTCGGTGGGTGGAGGTTCGCCTCGGTCAGTAAATCCTCGTCGTAGAACACCTCGCGGGGGCTCCTGTTGTCGATGACGTTTCCTTCAGACATCACACAGATACGATCGGCGATCTCGGCCGCGATATCGAGGTCGTGTGTCGAGAGGACGACGCTGATACCTTCCGCGTGGATCCGACGGATGCGCTCGACAACCAAGCGCGACCGCTCGGGGTCGAGACCGGCGAACGGCTCGTCGAGAACGACGACGCTCGGTTCGAGGACCAGCACCCCAGCGAGTCCAACAAGCCGTTTCTCGCCCCCGCTCAGGTAGTGCGGGATACGCCCTTCGAGGTGGCCCGCGTCGACGGTCGCGAGCGCCTCACGGGCTCGTTTTTTCGCGTCGTCGGCTGGGAGACCGTTGTTTTGCAGTCCAAACATCACGTCGTCGAGGACCGTTGGAGCCACGAGCTGCGAATCGGCATCCTGGAAGACGAAACCGACCTCCCGGCGGGCGTGAGCCGTGTCGTTTCCGGTGATTCGCCGACCGGTCACACGGAGTTCACCCTCGTCAGGTGTGAGCGTCGCGTTCAAGTGTTCGAGTAGCGTCGATTTCCCCGAGCCGTTGGCACCCACCAGTGCGACGACTTCGTCGGCGTGGACGGCGAATTCGACGTCGTGCATTCCGATAGTGCCGTCGGGATAGGTGTGGGATTCACACCACAGCGAGACGAGCGGTTCGTCGTCCGTCCCCGTGCTCCGTTCGAGGGGCTCGCTGTCGATGGTCTCAGTCATATCGCCACCACCCCGTAGGCGATGACGAGCGCGTACACGACGACGACGGTGAACATGACGACGACTGCCGCTGCTTCAAGCACTGGTGGTCGACGCACGTCACCGTAGAGGGTGATGTCGCCGTCGTAGCCACGAGCTTCCATCGACGTGACGAGGCGTTCGGATCGCTCGATGGCGGTCAGCATCGTCATGCCGAGGATTCGGGCGTAGAGTCGCCTGTTGGCCCAGAAATCGCTCAGGTTCGCGCCACGAGAGAGCGCGGCTTTCACGAGATCTTCGAGCGTTTCGAGCATGACGAACGTGAAGCGGTACGTTAACAGCGTCACCTGATCGATCGGAGTGGGAAAGATCTTCCCGAGCAGGTAGGCGATATCGTTGTATTTCGTTGTCATCGATGCCGTGAGCGTGAACGTAACCACCGTGAGCGACCGGCAGGTCAGCTCGGCGAACAACGCCGCGCCCTGCCAGGTGACGGACAACTCCCCCAGTGGTGTGGCGAGCGCGCCGAGAATCGGACGGCCAGGTTCGAGGAAGGCGAGTGGCCCAGCGACCGAGACGATAAACAGCATCGGCAACGTGTACCAGAGGACGAGTCGGCGGTAGGGAAGCCCGGCGAGTCCATAGATCACGAGGGTGGCGGCATACAGCCCCGCGAGAACGGCGAGCGCGTCGACGACCGTGACCGCGAGGACGAGGACGGCAACGACGCCGAGTTTGGTCCACGGGTTCACGCGGTGAAGCGGTCCGTCGCGACGTTCGGCGTAGGCAGTGATGAGCCGCGGGTCGGGGACGTGATTCGAGAGGGTCGTCATCCACTCAGACCGTATCTCGTCCGCTATCGGTGTCGCGGTCGCCGTCGCTCTCGCTTCGGTAGCGAGTGGCGTAGACGTACAGCCCGATGCCGACACCAGCGAACAGGACCACGAGTGCGGCGTACTCCAGAACGAGCCCGCCCTTCCGAATGGGGCCGGCGATGACGATGCCTCGACCGAGATCGACGAGTGGTCCACTGCCCTCACGTGCGCCCTGCTGGAGCGTACTTGCGAACCGCTTGGCGTAGGGGAGCGCGCCACCAGTAGAGGTGAAGCCGTAGAGGCCAGCGGCCAGACAGACCACGAGCAATCCCGCGAGACCGCCGTACTGTTTCCAGCGCTGCATCAGGCACCGACCCCTGTGGAAGTTTCGCGCTTCTCGCGACTCGCACCGGGAACGAGGTCAGGTCGAACCGACGCAAGGAACTGGACGATGAATCCAGTGAGAACCCCCTCGATGATGGCGACGCCGAGGTTGATCCCGACCATCCCAGCGACGGCGATGGTGAGATCCGAACGAGGGAGTGCGCTGCCGTTGACGCCACTGATGACGATGATCGCGCCCATGAGGATCGCACCCACCGAGAGTCCGATGGTGGCCGCGCTCGCGCTTGCAGGGAAGACATCCCAGTCCATGCGCAGCAGGGTTCGGAAGGCGTAGTAGGCGACGATCGCCTCGCTGGCGTTGACGATGACGTTCGCGCCGAGTAGGCCGACCGCACCGTGACCGAGCGCTGCGGAGAAGACGTTGACCACGAGCGCGATGAGCGCTCCCAGCAGCGGCCCGGCAAGAATGCCGACGAGGCCGGTCAGATTCATGTGAATCCCACCCCAGATAGGGAGATTGAGCTGGAAGACCGCAAAGCTCGCCGCTGCACCGATGCCAGCAAGCGCGATCTGGTTGGTCTTGATACCACCCTTACGGATGCGATACGTGACGACCGCGAGTAACCCGGCGCCGAGGACGGTCCAAAGGGCGAGTGCCCACAGAGGGAATGACCCTTCCCCGAGGTGGATGTGTGCCATATCGACTGCTAATCTGACCCATCAATATAATAATCTTGCGTACTGAATGGGGCTCGGTTAGCAAGAACTGCAAATGATACTGATTGGATTAGCATTTGCTGCATGACACACCCGTTCGCGGTGAAGCGCGGAGCTCCAGACCGCAGCGGCAATCGACCAGCACGTCGTCTTTCACCACAACGTCTGTCGGTTGTGTGATGACGAATTCGACGGCGCTGCCGAACCTCGCGACCACACCGTACTCGACCACTAACGAGGAGCGCCGTCCCGATCGAACTGATCGCTACCGACCGACGTTTTTGCAGTGCTAGGGGTTCCGCTCCCGCGAGTTACTGATGCAATCAATCAGGCAAGCGTTTCGGCGAAGTCTTCGACAGGGTTGACCGAGTAATCGACCGAAACGGTGTCCTGTGTTGTCCGGATCTTGCCGCCGAAGTCAGCTTCTCCACCTCAACCAGACCGCGCCTGTGCTAGGGTTTGGTTGAACTGTCATACATCCCCTCGAACGTATGCTCGCCACTGGGAACAGCAGTATTTATTAACTTCTAAATATTGGTTAATAGCAGCCATGGGTTCGGACATGTATCGACAGCAGATCCTCGACCACTATCGCAACCCACGAAATTACGGAGAGCTCGACGACGCCACGTTCTCACACGTCGGCGAGAACCCCCTGTGTGGGGATACGATCCGTATGGACGTCAAACTCGACGAGACTGAAGAGATCATCCACGCGGTCCGATTCGGCGGCGAGGGCTGTGCGATCAGTCAGGCGAGCGCGAGCATGCTCTCTGAGGAGTTAGTCGGCATGACCCTCGACGAACTCGGTGCGATGGACCGGGACGATATTACCGAAATGCTCGGTGTAGAGGTCACTCCGATGCGCCTCAAATGCGCCGTCCTCGCCGAAAAAGTCGCCCAGGATGGAGCCGAGATTTATCGTGGCGAGAAAACCCAAGCGAAGACCACCACGGAGTAATCGCCCTCACAATGCAAACGCCTGTGAGCTTCGGTGCTGACAAATCGGGAGAAACCCATCGGAGATCGTCGCCAGTACTGATGACTGGATTCCTCCTCTGGAGGCGTCCACACTACTGATACTCTCTTCGACACCATGCAGGAGTATCTCATCGTTGGTGGTGGCATCTACGGAACGTGCATCGCACGCTGGCTCCTCGAAACGGAAGGACTGACTCACGACGACATCACCATCATCGATCCTCACGACGAACTGCTCGCTTCCTTCGAGGGAAAGGCCGCCGCCTGTGGGATGGAGTATCTCCGGTCACCATACGTCCAGCATATCGGTACGAAATCGTTCGGGATGAGAAAATATGCGGAAGAACACGGCCGAATCGACGAGCTCGTCTCGACACACGGCAACCCGCGTCGGCCTTCAGTCGGGCTGTTCTTCGACTACGCGCGTCGTGTCATCGAGGAGAACGGGTTGGAAGCGATGCATCATCAAGCCAGAGCGACAGATATCTGCCGCGATAGTGGCCACCTCGTCGTTGAAACGGATGCGGGGAACCACCATGGCGAACGGGTCGTCCTCGCTATTGGCCACGGCGGAGCGTACGACGTGCCCGAGTGGGCTGCGGACCTGCCGGACGAGGCTCCTGTGCATCACGTTTGGGAGGAGGGGTATGACGAGTCACGCGTCAAATCCTACGACGGCGAGACCTACGTCATCGGGGGCGGAATTACCGCTGGACAGGTCGCGCTCGATCTTGGAGATGCCGGCGTTGAAGTGACGCTGCTCTCGCGGAGCAGTCTGCAAGTCGAGGCGATAGAGTGCGATCCCCAGTGGATCGGGTGGTCGTACATTCAAGATCACCTCCACCGGCTCCCGTCCGGATCGGCGGCGCGGCAGCGGCTCGTGAACGACGAGCGGTTCGACGGAACCGTGCCACCATACCTGATGGACGATCTCAGGGAGGCGGAGGAGGAGGGCTTGCTGACACGGGAAATCGGGGAAGTCAGAACCGCCAGAGACACTGAGGGTCGTATCGTGCTGTCACTCGAGAATGGATCGGTCAGAACCAACGTTCAGGTCGTTCTTGCGACTGGGTTCGCGGATATACGCACCCACCCTCTCGTCGAACGAATCACAGCGATCCCCTGTTTGACGATCGGAGACGAGGGAATGCCTGTTCTCGATGACGAGACACTCGAATGGATCCCTGCCGACGGCTACTCCGGCTCGAACGTCTACGTCGTCGGTGCACTCGCGACCTCCGTTATTGGTCCGTTCGCCTACAACATCGCCGGGGCGAAACGAGCAGCCGAACGGCTCGTAGATGATGACAATGGGCAGTGATTCCGGGAATCCGCTGCTATCGAAATCAGACGTTCGAACCGCGATTTTTCATATTTGTGACTGTTGTTCGAAACTGATTACGGTGGAAGACTACACATGGCGGAGAGTCTTGATCGGCGTTGGAGCGGCGGGTAGCACTACCATCGCCGGATGTTTCGACGGCAGCGGAGCCGGGGAGGGCAACGAGACTGGCAACAACGGAACTGATAGTACCAACAACGGAACCAGCAGTGGGCCGACAAAGGCTGGAGTTCCGTCGAGGCCATGAAGAGTATCGACCTCCCGACGAAGGCGCTCGACGCGCACTAACGAAGATGACCGAGACAACACTCGGAGACGACCGAAATGAACCGTATCGCTCAGAGATGTGTCAACTCTTCAGCCTGCATCTGGATGGAAGGGTGAACGCTCGTATCCTCGGCTACTCTCTCCAGGTCTGTGATGGCTCCGCATTGACCAAGTGTATTCACTGCTCTGCGCCGATACGACCCGTTGAGACCACCTGTTACCGCGATGATGCGGAGCTGGGTGGCCGCACCTTCCTCGCCGAGTTCGTCAATCGCGTCCATGCGAGCTTCGTGTGATACGTTCTTACTGAGTACCCTTCGGAAGAGCGAGCGTGGAGACGACATGATCAATCTGCGAGACCCACCTCCTCAGCGTTCTCGTCAGCAGGTTCGGCGTCCTGCTGCGTCGATTCCACATCGTCTCCGTCGAACTCGAACACCGGAAAGCGATCTTCGAAGAGACTCCAGTCAGCAGTCATCTCGTCGTCGGTCAGCGTGGCCGCCTCGAGATCTTCGGTGAATGCCTCGTGGTCCATCTCGCTACCGATGAGCACGAGCTGACTCCCTCTGTCGCCCCACTGGTCGTCCCAGATCGCCTCGATTTCAGGATGAGCTTCAAGATGAGTTTCGCGCTCCTCTTCAGGGAGTGACGCGACCCACGTACCGGCTGGTGTGATCCGGATGGACTGTCCAGCGATGTCCAACCCGAGAGCCATGTCCTCGCGGCCCGCGAGCCAGAAGTGTCCCTTCGATCGAACGACGTTCTCGGGGAACGAATCGAGCAAGTCGGCGAACCGTTCGGGATGGAAGGGGCGCCGGGACGAATGGACAAACGACGTAACTCCATGTTCTTCCTCCGCAGATTCGTGGGGTTCGTGGAGCTCCCGTATCCACCCGGCCGACTGACGGGCTTCCTCGAAATCGAACATGCCCGTTCCGAGAACCTCGTTGGGGTCGACCCGTCCGTGTTCGGTGTGAACGATTTCTGCCCGCGGTTGGAGGATTTCGACCATCTCTTCGATCTCGGCAAGCGTGTCAGCGTCGACCAAGTCGCACTTGTTGAGCAAGAGTACGTCACAGAATTCGATCTGATCGACGAGGAGATTGCCGAGGTCTTTCTCGGTATCGCCGTCCATGAGCGATTCCTTCGAATCGAACGTTGCCCAAAACTGGTGAGCGTCGACCACAGTTACTGTCGTGTCGAGTTCATAGTGGTCCATCACCTCGATACCCGTTTCTTCGTAGAACTTCGTCGGGTCGAGATCGGACTGATCGAACCCCATCGTGAGTGTTTGAGCAACGGGCAACGGCTCGGCTACTCCAGTCGATTCGATGACGAGGTGATCAAACTCACAAGTCTGTGCGAGCCTCGCGAGCGCGTCGAGCAGATCTCCGCGAAGCTCACAGCAGATACAACCATCCGATAGTTCGACCAGCTCCTCGTCGTCTTCGGAAATATCGGAGTGTTCGGCGACGCGATCGGCGTCGACGTTCACTTCGCCCATATCGTTGACGAGGACAGCGATATCGAGGTCCGCTCGCGTATTCAGCAGGTTGTTCAACACGGCTCTATTGAATCCGCAGAGGGCAGCGGGATTCACGGTTTGAGGGCCAGTTCGAGGTTGTAGACCGCAGCGGTGAGCGTGATCTCGCGGAACTNGGCTCTATTGAATCCGCAGAGGGCAGCGGGATTCACGGTTTGAGGGCCAGTTCGAGGTTGTAGACCGCAGCGGTGAGCGTGATCTCGCGGAACTGACGATACCATGACCGCGCTCGGACGGCGGAGCCGTACGAGCGCTTGATCACCGAGTTCACAGTCTCACAGATCGAGCGCTGGTTATAGAGTTCGTCCTTGATCCGCGCGTTATGTGCGTGATCGTACGGTGCGAAGACACGGTGTTTGATCAGCGGACGCACGTCTTCAGCGCGCAACTCCTCGCGGAAGCTCATATCATCGTAGCCCTTGTCGGCGGCGAGACTGAGCAGGTCGCCCGCGTTTCGCAGGGCGACCTGCGGGCCAACGTTCGTTCCGTTGGGCCACTTCGCACTGCAATGGACGTCGATAACCGCGCCCTGCGCGGTATCGACGAGAAAGGTCGCTTGCACGGTCTGTACGTTTCGATCACAGCGCTTGAGATAGTGGCTCGATGCTTCTCTGCGGTCGAAGTAGGTGGCATCGATGGCAGCGTGACCGGACCGATCGAGCAGCTCCGACGAGAGTCGGAGCAGCTCTCGCCAAACAGCCATCGGCGCTCGATCAAGGGATTTGCACAGCGCAGATGGACCAATGAACTCGCCGCGCTCGAGGACGAGCGCGGCTCGAACACGTTCCATCTCTTCGGCCCAGTCGAGGACTTCGGCGAGTGTCGCGTCCATGTGTTCACGGAGAAAGTGCAGGACGGCGTGCTTCCAGCCGGCAACTCCGTTGCCGGCAGGATCGCTGATCTGGATCAGCGCTGCATCAGTAAGCTTTCGTGCAATCGAGACAGCCTGTTTGACGAAGCGGAAGAGAATCTTCTGCACAAAGACTCCTCTTCCGCTTCATCTCAATCGTTCTAACGACTCACCCCGACGCCGTCGGCGGATTCAATAGAGCTNGAGAATCTTCTGCACAAAGACTCCTCTTCCGCTTCATCTCAATCGTTCTAACGACTCACCCCGACGCCGTCGGCGGATTCAATAGAGCTGTTCAACACGGTCGTCTTCCCTGCGCCGAGATTGCCGCTCAGCACGGTGACGGGAATCGTCTCTCGACTCATCATTAACAACTGTGCACCGTATCTTATTTATATTCAGATATTCTATACCAGTTATTGTTAAGAATGACCTCAGACACGATCCGTAAATATGAGTCGCTTGACGTGGCCGTAGTTGGTGCAGGAGCCGCTGGAGTCGGGATCGGAGCCGTCCTTGCCGATCTCGATATCGGCTCCTACGTCATTTTCGAGCGTGACGATGTCGGCGCGTCCTTTCGACAATGGCCAGAGGAAATGCAGTTCATCACACCATCGTTTCCGAGCAACAGCTTCGGATGTCGTGATCTGAACGCCATAACCACGGACACATCACCTGCCTTCGCCCTCGATCGAGAACACCCGACCGGCGTGGAGTACGCCGAATATCTCCAAGGAGTCGCTGAGTTCCACGATCTTCCTGTCCGAACGGGTGTCGAAGTGGAGTCTCTCGAACGTCATAAGGACGGTTTCGTACTGCATACGACTTCCGGCGTCATCCACAGTCGCTTCGTCGTTTGGGCGGCTGGTCAGTTCGACCAGCCGAACGACGACCCGTTCCCTGGCGCGAACTACTGTGTCCACAACTCCCGGGTGAGTTCGTGGAGTGAGTTCGCCACAGAGTGTGTCGACGATCTTGTTGTTATTATTGGTGGCTACGAGAGTGGGATCGACGCGGCCCTGACGCTCGCCAACTATGGCCAGGAAGTGCTGGTCCTCGACGAAGAGGGGCCATGGCAGTTCCGGGGGCCCGACCCAAGTGAAGTACTCTCCCCTCACACTAGCCAGCAGCTTCACGACGCGCTCGAAAATGGCGCATCGATCGCGCTTGGGGACGGTACTCGTGTCGAGCGTGTCGATATGAAAGACAGTACGTTCGACGTTCGTGGCAGTGACGGAGAGTTCTACACGACCCGAAACCAGCCCGTACTTGCGACGGGTTTCGAGAGGGGACTCGGACTGGTAGACGAACATTTCGATTTCGAGGACGGGTTTCCACAGATCACCGAGCACGACGAATCAGCCACGACCTTGGGACTGTTTCTCGTTGGACCCCAGGTCGCACACAACGGACAGCAGTTCTGCTTCATCTACAAGTTCAGACAGCGATTCGCAGTTGTCGCCGACGAAATCGCCGCTAGACTCGGCATCGATCGCTCCCCGCTCGATGTGTACCGTGAGAAAAACATGTTCCTCGAGGATCTGTCCTGATGTGAGTCCGACATGTGTGACTGCTAGCTATGATATCAACGATTGCCCGAGCCGACGACAGAACCGATCGTACGAACGGGCACACAGAAGACGACAGCCACGTCCGTCGTACGATCGGCCGTGAACAAGCGATTGTCACTAGTGACGATATTGGCCTCCATCGACCGTCGTTCCGTGAACTAATGCAGAAGACGAGATTAATCAAACATGATTGACAGACGGTCGCCATCGAACAGTGCTCCGTCGGCAGAGAGCGAATCGAAAGAGCCCGTCGTTGTCGTCGGGAAAGAGAGCGTCGGTAAATCGGAACTCATCTCCAAGATGGCTGGCGCGTATCCGATAACGGGGAACTTTCGCGGGACGACCGTCGATGTTGAACGGTACGAATCGGATCGGTTTGTCTTCGTGGACACGCCCGGAATCCTCCTCGGGACAGATACAGAGACGACGCGGGCGGCTATCCGTGCCGTCGAGGAAACTGAGACGGTGGTACTCGTACTCCGGGCGACGAACATCGACGATGATCTCCAGGACCTTCTGCCACTGGTGCAGGGAAAACTCGGTGCGATTGCTGTCACGTTCTGGGACAAGGTGGATAACAGGAACGAAGCACGTGAGGAGCTGGACGGGCTTGCAGCCGCTCTTGGTGTACCACTCGTCCCGGTCGACGCTCGGAACGTCTCTCGCATAGCGACAGACAGCGGCACCGGTGCCACGAGGAGCGACTACAATCAGCTCATCAGTGCGATTCAGAATGCCGATGAGTTCCCGGGTGGAGTCGACCGACGGACAGATATTCACCTCGAACCGCCGGAGACGATCATCGAGCACCCCGTCTTCGGACCGCTCGTCAGCATACTACTTCTCCTGCTGCCCGCAGCTGTTGCAGTCCACTTCGCAAACGCTGCTGCCGCCGAACTCTCCCCTCGAGTCAGCACAGTTCTTGAACCCGTGGTTCAGTGGGCAAACAGTCTTCCGGGCCCAGTTGCAGCAGTTCTGGGTGGTGAGTACGGCCTCCTCTCGATGGGACCGTTCCTGTTCGTCTGGGCAGGACCGACGATTCTCATCTTCGCCGTCTTCATGGCAGTCTATAAGAAGAGCGGGATCGTCACGCGGATTACTGCGTCACTCCATCCACATCTTCGACGGGTTGGTCTCACTGGACGGGACCTCGTTCGCGTCATAATGGGCTTTGGCTGTAACGTCCCAGCGGTCACCAGTACCCGCGGTTGTTCGGACTGTACGCGCCGGACGACCGTCTCGGCCATCGGTTTCGGGTCGGCCTGTTCGTATCAGTTCCCCGCTACGCTCGCAGTGTTCGCGGCAGTCGAGATGCCGTGGCTCGTCTTCCCATATCTCGGTGTTCTCACGACGACGACGCTCATCTACGCACGGCTGATCGCCCCGGAGAACGCACGGACGACCTCGCTCGCCACCGGGAACCGCGCGTTCCTCCAGTGGCCGACGTGGCAGTCGGTGTGGCTCGAAACCCGAACCGTGATTCGAAGTTTCTTCGTGAAGGCGCTGCCTGTGTTCGTCGGTATCGTGTTCGTCGCATCGCTCCTCGATTATCTCGGAGCGCTCGACGTGACGGGAGACGTCCTCGCGCCGGTGATGGGGCTGTTCAATCTCCCCGGCGAGACAGCACTCGTCGTCGTTTTAGGTTCGATCCGGAAAGATGGCCTGCTGTTGTTGCAGTCGGATGGATTGAGCCCGACGCTAACGACCATGACCCCCGTTCAAGTCCTGACTGCCGTCTATCTGGCTGGAGTGTTGCTCCCCTGTCTCGTCACCGCAATCACGGTCGCGAAGGAACTTTCAGTGAACTACGCGGGGCGAATGATGCTCCGCCAAGCTACGGCTGCTGCGGGCTTCTCTCTGCTCATCGCATGGGGTGGCTCGCTTCTCGTCTGATCGATGACTGCTCGAACGATGACGCTCGCGGTCGACCTCGCCGCATTGCATCGGCTGCAGAACCCGCGAGCGGTCGTCGTCGACACGAGACAGTGGGCTCAACACGTCGGTATCGTCGCGAAGGATAGCGACGCCGCGGTAGGGTTCACCACCCGTCACGTCATCCGCCGTGACTTCCCACGAAACTCCTGTGACAGGAAGACAGCCCTGAAAAATGCACACTCACGATTCAAAACAGATCGACACGTGTACGTCGGGGTCGAAGACAGTCGGATTCTCGCGGAAGGTTCCGAGTGGGAGTTTTTGTATGTCGAGACTGCTGCAGAGATGGCCGGGTGGCTGCTCGGAGATGATACGTGTGATGATCGAACGCTACGAGCGCGGCTTCGGAAGCTGTTCTGAACGCCACTCTACAGAGAATGACTCGCCCATCACCACACAAAGACTCGTACCATGGATCGACGCTATCCATGGGCTTCCATCAGGACTCAGTCCTCCTTGTTGGGGTGTGGGCATCAAACGAGGCTGCGCTCATCGGCACGAACCCGTTTTCAACATCCCCTTCAAATCTACCGCGTTGCCTCCGAGGCATCCGGAGAGCGTCGTCGCTCGGCATCGAAGCTCCTCGTTGTCGATACGAACAGCACTTCGCCTTTCTGGAGACAGATACCTCATCGTGGCCGTCTTCGATGTAGTCGTGAAGAACACCGTACCAGCGGAGGTCGGCTACCGACATTCATCATGCACAGCTATCTCTGAAATACGAAAGGAGTTCGACGACAGAGCTCGGTTTTACGATCTGGATCTGGTGATCGTCTCTCCGATAGTGTCGATTGGTATCAGAGAGTATTCGACGGTCAACGCTTCATCCACGGCACGGACTTTCCTGACGAACGTCGAGATGTCTTCGAGATGTCCCTCCAGCACGAACGACTCCATACACCCACGTTTTTCACCGACGCAGTTGTGCGCGTTTGACGAGAGAAGGTCGTCGTGCTCGTGGCGGAGATCCATCATCCGCTCCTCGACCTGTGGACTGTTGTACTCGAACACGGCCGTGACCACTCCCATGAGCTCACTGTCGTCGGGGGGATCGTCCTCAAACTCTCCGAGAAGGGCCCGTGCAGCTTCGCGGACCACCTCGCTCCGACCCGCGTAGTCGTGGTCATCGGCGAACCCATCGATCCGGTCGAGAAGCGAATCCGTCATCGAGACGCTAACGATCTCCATATGTTAATTTTGCGTTTCGAGATATTAAAATCGGTCGGTCGCCTCCCCGCCGATGAGTGCCCGGATGCGTTCGGTGTACTCGACGAACGAACCATCCGTTCGAGACCGCGGCCGCGAAAGATCGACATCGACGATCTCTTTCACCCGTCCAGGCTCAGGACTCATGACGACCACTCGATCACCGAGGAGGGCCGCCTCGTTGACCTCGTGGGTCACGAAGAGCGTCGTTTTTCCCGTCTCCTGCCAGATGTCGAGCAGTTCGGCGTGAAGCCGCTCGCGAGTCCGGGCGTCGACGCTTCCGAACGGTTCGTCCATCAGCAACACGTCAGGATCGACGGCAAGTGCGCGTGCTACGGCGACGCGCTGTTTCATCCCTCCACTGAGTTCCTTCGGATAGGCGTCTGCGACCCCATCGAGACCGACGAGATCGAGCATCTCATGACAGCGGTTGTCACACGCTTCTCGCGCCATCCCCTGTCGTTCGAGCCCGAAACAGACGTTCTCCTGGACCGTGAGCCACGGAAACAAGCCGTACTCCTGAAACACCATCCCGCAGTCGGTGTCGGGACCGTCAACCGTCTCGCCGTCGATCACGACCGTTCCCGCCGTCGGTGCTTCGATCCCCGCGACCGCTCGAAGGAGCGTCGTTTTCCCACAGCCCGAGGGACCAACGAGACAGACGAACTCGCCGCTCTCGACGGTGAACTGCACATTGGACAGCGCCTGCACCGACTGGCGCTCGGACTCGTAGCGCTTGCTCACACCATCGACGAGGATTTCTGGAGTGTGGTCGGTATCGTCCGCGTCGCCAGTGCCGTTAGCGTGGGCACCGACCCGCTCGATCGCATCGGCGCTCTCGTCTACTCGCGCCACGCGAGCATCCTCCCTTCGACGCTGCGGAACGCTCCGTCGGTCACGAGATAGACGAGGCTGATCACCAGCATATACGCGACGCTTATGTCCATCGCGAGGTTGTTCGAGGCGTTGATGATCTCGTAGCCGACGCCGGGTGCGCCGAACAGCTCCGCGCCCACGACGATCATCCAGCACCGACCGATGCTCGTCCGAAAGCTCGTCAGGATCTGTGGCGCGGCACTTGGGAGGACGACGTAACGGATCATTTCAAGGTCTGCCCGAACCCCGAGGCTCGACGCGACCTCCGTGAGCTGGGTGGGAGTGCTTTCGACGCCGCTGTACGCGCCGTAGAAGTTGATCCAGAACGCGCCGATGAACACGATGAACGCCGCTCCCGTATGACCGATCCCGAACCACACGATCGCGAAGACGATCCATGCCAGCGGCGGGATCGGCCGCAGGATTCGAACTACCGGCGTCAGTGCGTCATCGAGTCGCCCGCTCCATCCGAGGGCGACACCGAGTGCGATCCCGAACGATGCCCCGATGAGCAACCCCGGAACGTAATGGAGCAAGCTCTGGGCGAGCTTCACCACCATCCGTGCGGTCTGGATCTCAGTGCCGACCACCGGGAGCGTAAGTCTCGCACTCGTCGTGAGCTGCTCGACGAACGCGCTCGCCGCCGCCAGTGGACTCGGAAGGAGATACGCCGGTGTAACGACCGACGATGCTGCCCACCACAGCCCGAGAAATCCGATCGTTCCGAGGACTCCACGCACGATCCGACTCGCGTTCCACTCGGGAAACGTCCGTTTTCCAGTAGCCTGGTCGGTGTCACTCGTTTCGATGCTCATTGGTTCGAGACGGTATCGTAGACCTCGAAGTCGAACAGTTGGTCGGGCGAGACCACCGAATCCGTGTTTCCGACCTCTTTGACGAACTCGGCCATCGTCGCCGCCTGATCTCTGAGTTCATGTGGATCGGAGAGGAAATCGGACGCCTGGGAGTCGATCGCCTCCCGCGCCAGTTCGGTACTGACACCCGACCCGATGACCGCCGCGGCGTCTTCGGCCGCTTTCTTTGGGTTCTCGCGGAGGAACTGCGTTGCTTTGCTGTGCTGTTCGACGAACTGTTCGGCAACGCTCCCAGGGACACTGTTCTGGACGAACGTCACGGTTACTGGGTGCCCCGGAAGGATCTCACCAGACCATGCGACCTCACCGAAGCCCTGCTCGCTCGCGATCACCGTCGCAAACGGCTCCTGGATCATCGTCGCGTCGATCTCACCCGCCTGGATCGTCTGTGGGGCCTTCGCCGGGGACAGCTTCACCTTGTCGATCACCGACTCCATCTCACCGAGATCGAGATCCTGCTCGATCCAGTATCGCAGGACGACGTCCGGAACGCTCCCGTCGGGTGGAACGCCGAATTTCATCTTCCTCCCGTGCTGGTTCTCGAACGCCGAGAATGCATCCCCCTGCTGGTTCGTGTACAGATCAGCGAACGCGCTCGTCGCCATCACCCGGAACCCGTTCCGGCTGTTCGCCGCCAGTACGTTCGCCGCTTTGCCCTTGTCGACGAGCACCATCGCTGGCGTGATCCCGAACAGCGCGATATCGACCTCGTCGCTCGCGAACGCCTTGACGACGCTCGGACCGTTCGAGAACCGTTCGACGGTCACTGCCGAGGAGATCGATTCGTAGTAGCCCTCCTCTTGCATGATGTAGTGCTGCATATTCGGGTAGATCGGCACGTAGGCGACAGTGAGCTGCCCCATATTACTCGTCGTGGCAGTAGTGTTGGTTCCTTCAGCATCGCTGCTGCCGGGATTGCCCTGGCCGACACAGCCGGCCAGTCCCACCACACTACCCGCTGCTATCCCACCTGCTGCGAGGAGCTGCCGCCGGGTGCGTTCACTCATAGCTACTGCTATCTGCCACCCCAGCCTTAATAAAAGCTACTATCGAAGGCAAGCTTTTTATTAAGATGGGTGAGCGACAGCGCTATTGGACGCTCTTTGGTTCGTGCGTTAGGACGCTGATCCTGAGACAGTGACCAGATTCCGCTCGCGGCTCGTTTACTGTACCAAGAAACCGACTGCATCGAACATCCATTCCGTGCATTCAGCACCGACCCAGCCGACGGCAGAGTGCATGAGCATATCACTTGCCGGGTTTCAGAAACAGCGGTCGTCATAGTCGTCGCACACACCGAGACGACGGTTCGTGACGTCGCACGCCCTGGGAAAGTATGGCTATATAGAAGTCATAGAAGGGTACTTACGATCCCTATTGCTACGTAGCGATGATGCAGGAGAGCCCAGTGAGTCGGCGCGCAGTGCTGGCCGGTGGAGCCGGCCTCTGTGCGGGACTCGCCGGTTGTATCAGTACGAGTGCGACGCCGCCGAGTCAGGCAGGCGGGAACGATTCGGGTGGTGGCGGTGGCAACGAGAACGTCCCGACGCTCCGTCTGGGTGGCTCCTCGACGGTGTTCCCGATCGTCGACAGGGCGGCGTCGTTCTGGGGGACGAACGCCGCTCCACCCGACGAAGAGTACTGGACGCCCGACGAGTACGGGATCAGTACCGACGAGCGCCTCGCGGACTACTGGGCGGGACAGTACGGTTTCGATGCGATCGACAGCGAGACGCCCCCGATCGCGGTGTCGGTGGAGCTCAGCCACTCGGGAACGGGGCTCGAAAACCTCCGGAAGGGACGGCTCGACCTCGGGAACTCGAGCGCACCCGTGAAAGCCGAGTTCCCCGAGTTGGAGCAAGCCGAGCTCTCGAAGTACACGGATCACGTCGTCGGTGTCGACGCCCAGCCGATCGTCGTGAGCGGGGCGATCGCCGAGGCCGGCGTCGAGAAGATCTCGGCTGAGACCCTGAAGGGGATCTACGCCGGCGACATCACGGACTGGCGGGACGTTCCGGGCTACGAGGGACCGAAAGTAGAGATCCAGACGGTCGGGCGCGCCGAGGGCTCGGGCACCGACACCGCGTTCCGGAACAACCTCTTCGGCGATTCGGACGCCCCGATCCCCGGCGTCGACAGCCGGAAAGGGCAAAACCAGCAGGTCAGACAGATCGTCGCGAACTCCGACAACGCGATCGCGTACATGGCGCTCGCGTTCGTCGACGACTCCGTCTCCACGATCGCGCTGACGTTCGACGGCACCGAGTACGTGCCCGGCGAGAACCTCGCGGAGGGTGGCTACCCGCTCGCGCGTGATCTCCACTGTTACACGTGGGACGGCACGTCGAAGAAGGAGGCCGCGTTCGTCCGGATGATTCTCAGCGAGTACGGCCAGGCGAACTTCGTGAAGGGTGCGGGCTACGCGGTACTGACCGACAAACGACAGCAACGCCAGCGCGACAAGCTTCCGACCCCGCAGCAATGAGCACCGGGACCGGACTTTCGGGACGGATGGAAGGGGTCGCTGGCGGGATGGGCCACGTCGGCGGGCTCGTCCTCGCGACGCTGCTCGCCACCGCGGTCACGTTCTTCCTCGCGCCGGGGCTCGTCGTGTACCCGCTCGCGGCGGTCGTCGTGAGCGTGGCCTACGGCTGGGTCGCCGACGAGGCGACGACCGCCCGCACGCTCGCACTCGCGGCGACGGTCGTGACGGTGCTCGTCCTCGGGCTGATCATGATCTATCTCGTCGCGCGGTCGTTCCCGGCGTTCCGGGCGATGGGTCTCGACATTTTGACGAAGACCGACGGGACGCTGTGGGCATCGAGCGAGGCGATCTAC
Source organism: Halococcus salifodinae DSM 8989 (assembly GCF_000336935.1). Taxonomy (NCBI): domain Archaea; kingdom Methanobacteriati; phylum Methanobacteriota; class Halobacteria; order Halobacteriales; family Halococcaceae; genus Halococcus; species Halococcus salifodinae. Next base: position 84,457 of record NZ_AOME01000002.1, read on the forward strand.
TCGCTCGTCCCGATGATGTGGGGGACGCTGGTCACGACGCTCATTGCGGTCGTGATCGCGGCCCCGCTCGGCGTCGCGGGCGCGGTGTTCATCAGCGAGATGGCCCCCGACTGGGCACGGAACGTCCTCAAACCCGCGGTGGAGGCGCTCGCGGGGATTCCGTCGATCGTCTACGGTTTCATCGGGTTCACGGTTCTCAACCGGTTCATGATGGACGAGTTCGCGCTGCCGGACTTCGGCAGCCTGTTCGTGGTGGGGACCGTGATCGGCGCGATGGCGCTGCCCACCGTGGTCTCCGTGGCCGAGGACGCGATCACGAGCGTGCCCGGCCCAATGAAGGACGGCTCGCTCGCGCTTGGTGCGACCGGCTGGCAGACCACGACCGACGTCACGGTGCCCGCGGCCTTTTCCGGCATCTCCGCCGCTGTCCTCCTTGGTGTGGGGCGCGCGGTCGGCGAGACCATGGCCGCGACGGTGATTCTCGCCAACGTCACGGAGCTGCCCGACCCGCTGTACGACGTGTTCGGCAACACCATCACGCTCACGAGCCTGATCGCCAGCCAGTACGGCATCGCGAGCGGTCTCCAGATGAGCGCGCTGTTCGCCGCCGGCGTCGTCCTCTTCGTGACGGTGCTCGGTCTCAGTCTCGGCTCGCAGTACATCGAACGCCGGATGCAGCGCAAACTCGGGGGGAGTGAGTGATGGCCGAAACGAGCACATCCGCCCTCACTCGCGGTACGTCCGGCTCGCTCCGGTACGCGGCTGGCGCGGTCACCGGCCTCGGCGTCGGTGTCCTGCTCGTGAGCCTGCTCGCGTTCGCGGGGGCGATCCCGACCGGCACCGTCGCGGGCGTCCCGCTGCTCGATCTGCTCGCGGTCGTCCTCGGAGCGGGGGCGCTCGGTATGATCGGTGTCGGGACCGCCTCGTCGGCAGGACTGCTCGACACGACGCCGGATCACACCGCGGGCACGTCGATCGCGGCGGTGTTCGGGGTTCTCGGCTTCGTCGCCGGCAGCCTCGTAGCTGCACAGACGCTCGGGCTGGCGACGCTCTGGCCGCTCGGCGGAATCGCGGGCGCGGCGCTCGGCGTCGGTCTCGCGCTCGTCCCGCGCGAAGACGTGGCGCTCGCCGCGACCGGCGGCGGGTTCGCGCTGATCACGAGCCTCGTCGTTCTCACCGGCGTCATCGGCTCGAACTGGTCGTGGCAGCCGAGCGGACTGTCGGTCGTTTTCAGCGCCGACACGACCGTGCCGCTGCTGTTCGGCGTCGCCGGCCTGCTGCTCGCGTGGGTCGGCGCACAGGCGATCGCCGGGTTCGGCACGCAGGGCAAGGCGCGCGGCGCGTCGCTGCTCGTGAGCGCGAACGCCGCGGGGATGATCGCGCTGCTCGTGGTGCTGGTTTCGTTCATCGCCGTCCGCGGGTGGGGGCCGATGACCGAGGGAATCCGATACGGGCTGTTCTGGGAGCCGCTCACGTGGTTTCAGGTCCCGATCTGGAACCAGTGGGTCATCGTCGACGCGCCGACGATCTGGTTTTACTGGCCGTTCGCGATGGAAGGCGTCGCGATCACCAACCCAGTAAACGGCGTCGCCCCCGCAATCGTCGGCACGGTCTGGCTGGTGGTCGGCGCGGTGACGTTCGCGGTGCCGCTCGGGGTCGGAACTGCGGTGTTCCTGACCGAGTACGCCGAGCAGGGCCGGATCACCGCGCTGGTCGAGATCGCGACCAACGGGCTCTGGAGCACGCCGAGCGTGGTCTACGGCCTGTTCGGGCTCGCGTTCCTCGTCCCACGGATCGGCAACCAGAGCACGCTGCTGTCGGGAATGATCGTGCTCGGGTTCATGTTACTGCCGCTCGTGGTCATCACGAGCCGGGAGGCGCTGCTCAACGTCCCCGACGAGTACCGCGACGCGAGCGCCGCGCTCGGGGTCAGCCGGTGGGAGACGATCAAGACCATCGTGTTGCCGGCCGCAATGCCGGGCGTCATCACCGGCACGATCCTCGGCGTCGGCCGGATCGCAGGCGAGACGGCACCCATTTTGCTGGTGCTCACCGGCGAGCCGTTCCCCGCCGAAGGGCCCGATCTTCTCGACTTCTCGGCCGGGTTCACGTCGTCGTTCCCGTTCGTGGAGGTGAGCGCGATCAACCCGGACGCACTGCTCCAGTCCGCGACCGCGCTGCCCTACCAGCTGTTCGCCACCATCACTGCGGGTGTCGGCGACGTCTCCGAGGGCTTCAGATGGGGGACGGCGCTCGTCCTCCTGTTGGTGGTGATGAGCTTCTACGCCGTCGGTATCGCCTCGCGAATCTACTTCCGGAGGAAACTCGACGCATGAGTACGACACAAACCGAACCAGAGGAACGACCCGAACGCACCGCCGCCGAAACCGACGAACGCATCGATCCCGCGTGGACCGAGTACGGGTTCGACGGCCGGACGAAACTCGCCGTCGACAGCCTCGACGTCCACTACGGCGACGAGCGCGCGATCGACGACGTCAGTCTCGAGATCCCCGAGGAGAGCGTCACCGCGCTGATCGGGCCCTCGGGCTGTGGGAAGTCGACGTTCCTCCGGTGTCTCAACCGGATGAACGATCGGATCGACGCCGCACGGGTCGACGGCTCGGTCAGATTCGACGACGAAGAGATCTACGGCGACAGTACCGATCTCGTCGAACTGCGAAAGCGCGTCGGAATGGTGTTCCAGCAGCCGAACCCGTTCCCGAAGTCGATTCGGGACAACGTCGCCTACGGTCCCCGGAAACACGGCGAGGTCGAGACAGGGCTGCTCTCTCGGCTGTTCGGCCGCGGTGACGGAACGAACGAAGACGATCTCGTCGAACGGTCGCTCCGGCAGGCGGCGATCTGGGACGAGGTGAAAGACCGGCTCGACGACAACGCACTCGGACTCTCCGGTGGCCAGCAGCAGCGCCTCTGCATCGCCCGCTGTCTCGCGGTCGGCCCCGACGTCATCCTGATGGACGAGCCTGCAAGCGCGCTCGACCCCATCGCCACCTCGAAGATCGAGGATCTCATCGAGGACCTCGCCGAGGACTACACCGTGGTCGTCGTCACCCACAACATGCAGCAGGCCGCCCGCATCTCCGACCAGACCGCCGTGTTCCTCACCGGCGGCGAACTCGTCGAGTACGGCGACACCGACCAAATCTTCGAGAACCCCGAAAGCCAGCGCGTCGAGGACTATATTACGGGGAAGTTCGGGTAGCGCCGAACCGGGAAGTCGACGAGCGAACCGAATGGGCGACGCCAGCGCGGCAACGGGGTCGTGCTGTTGGTCGGAACCCATGTCGCGGTTGGCGCGCGCTCGCGCTCGTGTGCGAACAGCGAGGTGCGAGCGAAGCGAGCACCTCGCCGCGAGCATCGAGCGCGGATCGGCGTGCGAGGGATGACTGAGAGAACGAACGGAGTGAGTGAACGAGGGAATCGGTTGGGGAGGCGTGTGGACGGTTGTGGTGCTGTTCTCATTGGCGTCGGCATCGCAGTGGTCTCGACAGCGGCGACGGCTATCGATACCACGAACGTCTCGAAAGTCCCGGCAACGCCGGGAGTGACGCCTTTTTCAATCCCACCGGGAGCAGTTGCTCAGCTGGCTGTCGCCGAAGTCAACAGCGGCTTCCCAGCAGAAAGCGGTTCGTTCGAGTGCTGCTACTCCCGGAGCCGTGATTGCGTTACTTCGACCGGAGTGCGTCCCTCGCCGACGAGCGGGTCCGCGACGCTCGCGTGGGCGAACACGGTACCCTCGCGGACAGCGTCGGTGCAACGAGCCCGGAGTGTAACCGTCCCACGATCACTCTCGACGGCGACTTGAGCGCCATCCACGATGTCACGCGTGGCGGCGTCGGCGGGGTTGATCTGCACCGTCGCCGCTTCCCGGCGAGCACTCGGACTGCCGGCGTCTTCGTCGACCCGACTTTCGGTCAGCAACACGAGCCCGTCCCCGTCGCCCGAATCGCGATCGTCCCCAGCCGTCCCGCTTGCCGCCACGTCGATCGGTTCGAGCGGTGCGCGCTGCCGTCCGGTCCGGAATCGCTTCCGATGGAGAATGTCTTGGCCCTCACTTTCGCCCTCGGAAAACGGCCACCGCTCGCCGCCATCGAGGACGCCCTCGTACTCCATCCCCGCGTAGAGCGGGTTCACTCGTGTCATCTCGTCGAACACCGCTGGCGGCCCGTCGTACTCGAAATCGATGTCGGTGAGCCGAGCGCCGAGATCGGCGAGAACGTCGAAGTCGCGCCGCGCTCGTCCCGGCGGCGACGCGGCGGGGCGGAGCGCCTGGACCTGCCGGTCGAGGTTGGTCACGGTGCCCTCCTTTTCCGCCCACGCGCTCGCCGGGAGCACCACGTCGGCGAACGCGGTGGTTTCGTTCGGCGCGACATCCTGAACGGCGAGGAAATCGAGGTCGGCGAACAGCCGCTCCGAGGTCGCGTCGTCGAGTCGGTTCACCGCGGGGTTCTCCCCGAGCACGAACGCGCCCCGAACTCCCGATCCGAACTCCCTGACGAGATCGGGCTCGGATCGTCCAGACTCGGCAGGTGGCTCGACGCCCCACTCGGCGGCGACGCGCGCGCGGGCGTCGGCGTCCGAGACGGGCGCTTCGCCCGGCAGGCAGTCCGGTCGCGCACCCATATCGCTCGCACCCTGTTCGTTCACGAGGCCGCGAAAGGGGTTCATCCCCACCCCGCGCTTGCCGAGGTTCCCGGTGACGAGGAGGAGATCGAGCAGCGCGTTCGGGGTCGTGCCCTCGTCGTCCTCGATTCCCGTTCCGGTGACGACGGCGGCGCGGTCGGCCTCGCCGAACGTCTCGGCCGCCTCGCGCACCGCCGCAGGGTCGAGTCCCGCTCGCTCGGCGTCCGCCGCGACGTCGAAGCGCTCCATCGAGCGGGCGAACGCGTCGAACCCCGTCGTGCGCTCCGCGACGAACGCCCGATCTTCGAGCCCCGCATCGAGGATCGCTCGGACGAGCAGCGCCACCGCGAGTGCGTCGCGCCCCGGATGCGGTGCGAGGTGCTGTGTCGCGAGTCGTGTCGTCCGGTTCGCCCGGGGATCGAGATGGAGCAGGGCCGCACCGTCGTTGACCGCCGGCCGGACACACCGATCGAACGCGATCGGCTGGCGCTCGGCTGGGTTCGCGCCGGCGACGAGGAAGACATCGGCCTCGGCGAGGTCGTCGAGGCTGTTGGTGGTCCCACCCGAGCCGAGTCGTGCTTCCATCGCCTCCGCGGTCGCGTCGTGACAGCTCCGCGCGCGGTTGTCGGCGTTGTTGGTGCCGAGCGAGCGCGCGATCTTCTGGAGGAGGTAGTTCTCCTCGTTCGTGCATCGCGGCGCACCAAAGAAAGCGAGTGCGTCCGGCCCGTGTCGCTCGCGGACCCGCTCGATCCCGCTTGCGACACGATCGAGCGCTTCTTCCCACGAAACGGATTCGAGATCGCCGTCGCGCCGCACGAGGGGAGTGGTCAGTCGATCCTCGTCGAGACCCTCGAACGCCGCGATCCCCTTCGGACAGAGCCGCCCTTCACGATTGACGCGCGCGCCCTCGACCCCGGTCGCGCGGCCGGTTGCCTCGTCGTACCGCAGCCGACACCCGACCGCACACCGCGGGCAGGTGGTTTCGGTTCGTTCGTCGAGACGCTCCTGGCTCATGGATGGACGACCGGCGTCACCGGTTGGATCCGGGCTCGGCGCACGATCACTCCTTCGGGATGTCGCCCGCGAGGACGTTCCGAACGACGTGGAGGCCGGTCGCAGCGAGCACCACGACCATATTGAAGAGTGCATGCGGGACGAACGTCTTCGTCCGGCTGATCCGGCTCCCACAGTCCGGGCAGGTCGTTGCCTCGCTGTCGAAGCGCTTACCGCAGACGGTACACTCCCGGAGCGTTCGTTCACGCGAGCTTTCGACGCCGGTTTCGTCGCTCGTGATACCCGCCAGCCGCTTGATTCGGCGTGTGAGACTCATGGGTATCAGTCGTCCGACGCTGCCGGTCGTTCGTCACTTCCGGAGTCCGTTTCGGCGGGCGGCCGTTCGTCGCTCTCGGCGGGTGGCCGCTCTCCCTCCGTCGATCCACCCTCCAGCGTCACCTGAACGTCAGTGACCTTGTACTCGGGCGCGCGGCTCGGCCCGTCGAGCGGTTCCTCCTTGGTCAGGTTGTTTGCCCCCCCTTCGAGGTAGTGCATCGGGACGAACACCTCGCCCGGACTCGGGCGATCGGTCGTCTCGGCGCGCACCGCGGTCGCTCCGTGGCGCGAGGTCAGCGTGACGGTCTCGCCATCGGCGACGCCGTACTCCGCCGCAGTCTGCGGATGGATCTCGACGAAGCTTTCGGCGGAGTACGCGTCGAGCCCCTCCTCCCGGAGCGTCATCGTGCCGGTGTGGTACTGGTAGAGAACTCGTCCAGAGGTCATCACCAGCGGGAACTCCTCGTCGGGCGTCTCGCCGGGTTCGATCGCGTCGGCGACGTGCATCTGGGCCTTCTCGCTGTCCTCGACCGCATGGAAGCCGTCGGCGTAGAGGTAGGGCGTGCCATCGTCGTCCTCGCTCTGACACGGCCACGGAATCCCACCCTCCGTTTCGAGGCGTTCGTGACTGATCCCGCCGTAGATCGGTGTCAGATCCGCGATCTCGTCCATGATGTCCGACGGCGAGTCGAACCCCCAGTCGTAGCCGAAGCGTGCCGCGAGCGCCTGGGTGATCTCCCAGTCCGGCTTCGCGTTCCCCTTCGGCTCGATCGCGCGCTTGACGAGCTGCACGTGGCGGGACGAACTCGTGTACGTCCCGTTCGATTCGACGGTCGAGGTCGCCGGGAGCACCACGTCGGCGTATTCGGCAGTTTCGGTGAGGAAGATGTCCTGGACCGCGAGAAAGTCGAGATCTTCGAGGACCTCCGTCGCGTGGCCGATGTTCGGCTCGGAGATCTGGGGATTCTCGCCCTGGATGAACATCCCTTTGAGATCGTCATCGTCGGCAGCCAGAAACATCTCGGTCAGGCGATACCCCTCCTCGGCGGGCATTTCGTCCATCTCCATTCCCCACTGCTCGGCGAACTTCTCACGGTTCTCCTCGTCAGTCACCGGCTGATAGCCCGGGAAGTTGTTCGGGAGCGGCCCCATGTCACCGCCACCGCCCTGGACGTTGTTCTGGCCGCGGAACGGGCTGACGCCGCTTTTCGGCCCACCCATGTGACCCGTGATCAGCGCGAGGTTCGCGATCGCGTAGATGTTGTCCGTCCCGTGGGAGTGCTCGACCAGTCCGAGCGTCCAGCCGAACATGCACGAATCGGCGGTGGCGATCGTCTCGGCCGCACTCTTCAGCTCCTCGGGCGGGATGCCTGCCTTCTCCTCGACGAACTCGGGCGTGAACTCCTCGACACTCTCTCTGATCTTCTCCAACCCGTCGACGTGCTCCGCGATGAACTCCTCGTCGTGGAGGTCTTCGGCGAGGATGTACCGGATCATCCCGTTGATCCACGTCGTGTCGTAGCCGGGTTCGACGCGGGTGAACTGATCGGCGTATTCGGCGATCTGAGTCTTCCGTGGGTCGAAGACGAGCAAATCCGCGCCGTCCCGGACGTTCTGTTTGATCCGCGTCCCGAACACCGGGTGGGCCTCGGTGGTGTTCGAGCCGACGAGCACGTAGCAGTCGGTGTCTTCGAGCGCTGTCAACCCTGTCGAGGCCGCCCCGAACCCGAACGTGTCCGAGAGCCCCTCGACGGTCGCGGCGTGACACAGCCGGTTGCAGTTGTCGATGTTGTTCGTTCCCAAGACCTCGCGGGCGAACCGCTGCATCACGTAGTTGTCCTCGTTGGTCGCCTTCGAGGAGGCCACCAGACTGATCGCGTCCGAACCATACTCCTGCTGAATCCCGTCGAGCCCCTCCTTCACTCGCGAGAGCGCCTCGTCCCACGACGCCTCGCGGAACTCACCGTCCTCCTTCACGAGCGGCTGGGTCAGCCGGTCGTCGCTGTCGACGTAGCCGTAGCTGAACTTCCCTTTCACACAGGTCGAGATACCGTTGATCGGGGCCTTCTCCGGGTTCGGCCGCGTCCCGAGCACCTCACCGTCCTTCGAGTAGACGTCGAACCGACACCCCACCGCGCAGTACCCGCAGGTAGTGTCGGTGACGTCGACCTCGTTGAGTCGGTAGTCGCTGAGGGCGTCCGCGACGTCGAACAGTCGGCCTTCCGACATCGTGTTCGCGGCGACGCCCTCGACGGCGTGCTCGACCGACGCGAACGCGTCGCTCTCGGTTGCGTTCGCCATCCCCTCCTGGGCCTGCTCACGCGCACGGGCCATGAAGCCCGCGACGCCCTCCTTTTCGGTGTCGGGATCGCCTTCCGGATCGGACTCGGGTGTGGGTTTCCCGGACATGATCAGTCGTCCTCCGTCGCCGGCGATTCGGCGGTCGGTTCGGCGGCCGACTCGTCTCCCTGATCGCCCTTCATCGGCGTCGCCTGACCGGGCTGGAACCGGTCGTTCTCGGCTTCGACGGTCTTGCCGATCGAGTTCTTCTGGGTGAATCCCGGGGCCGGGATGGTCGCCGCGTCGGTCAACCCCTGCTCGACGAGCGCGCCCGTCGGACACACCGTCGCACAGTGGCCACACGAGACACACGTCGAGTCCATCATCGTCTCCGCGTCGTTCTGGAACCCGATCCGGGTGTCCTCGCCCGAGCCTTCGATCCGGAGCACGCCCTCGACCTGGACGTCGTTGCACGCCTCGACGCATCGGTTACAGAGGATGCACTTGTTGCGGTCGATCTGGATGAACGGCGACGAATCGTCGAGCGGTTCGTAGGCGTCGCGCTCGTCGAACACCCCGTACCGAGGTTCGGCCACGTCGTTCTCGATCGAGACGTCCTGAAGTTCGCATCGGCCGTTCTTTCCACAGGTGGTACACCGGAGGTTGTGATTCGAGAGGAGCAGATCGAGGTTGACGTCGCGAGCCTCGCTCGCCTCGGTCGTGTCGGTGCGGACGGTCATCCCGTCTTCGGCGGGGAAGCTACACGACGGCACGACGCCGTGCTCCTCGGTTTCGACCATACACGTCCGACACTCGCTCCGCGGACCGATCTCGTCGTGGTCGTCGTACGAGCACAACGCAGGGACGTAGTCGTCGGTGTCGATTGCCTCGGTGGCGTCGAGCAGGGTCGACTCCGCCGACACCGTGACCGACTCGCCGTCGACCGTGAGCGTCGCCGCCCGGTCGGCGTCGGCCGTCCGATCGCGCTCGACGATCTCGACGGGGGGATCGTTCGCGGTCCCCGGTCTGATGTCTTCGGTCAGCGGCATGGTCGGCTGCGGGTTCTCGACGTCCGGAACGCGTGGGGTGGATTGGTCGGTGCTCATGATGAAACTCCATCGCAGGAACCGCTGGGACAGCGCCCGTCGGCGTGGGCGCGGAACTCGGGCTCGAAGGACTCCATCGCAGTCGTGACGGGGCGCGAGGCCTCCTGGCCGAACTCGCAGGTGCTGGTCTCGCGCATGGTGCGGGCGAGTTCGCGGAGCATCCCATCCTGGTACTCGCCGTCGTACACGTCGCGCAGGAGGTCGACGAGCTGTTTCGACCCTTCGCGACAGGGAACACACCGGCCACAGTTCTCCTCGCGCGCGAGTTTCGCGCGCCGGCCGGCGAGCGCCACCGTGCAGGTCGATTCGTCGAACAGCTCGATAACACCATTGGTACCGAGGCGCGCGCCCCGGAGTCCGGACGCGCTCGCCGGCACGTCGAGATCGCGAGTCAGCCCGCCGAACCGCCCGCCGACACACGCGGTCTTCAGTCCGCCGTCGAGCGCGACCGCACCGCGGACGTCGGCGAGCGTCGCGTCGGTCGGCAGTTCGATCGTCGCGGGTGCGTCGACGTCGCCAGCCACGGTGAACAGTCGAGTCCCCGGATCACCGGGGACACCACCGAGGCCCTCGCCAGCGAGCGCCTGCCCGACCTGGGCAAAGGTGCGGGGTGTGTGGATCACCGTCGGTCGGCCGTACAGTCCGTACTCAGCGGGACCGGGCGGTCTGCGTCTGGCTTCGAGTCGGTCGTTTCCCTCCATCGCTTCGAGCGCCATCGTCATCTCGCCTGCAGTGTACTCGTCCGGTCCGGCGACGACTTGGATCGGGACGGGGGAATCACACTCGGCGGCGAGCGCGTCCGCCGCCTCCTGTGCCCGCTCCCTCGCGAGCGACTCGGTGTCGTTGGTGTAGACGAGCACGTCGGTCGCGTCGACGGCGTGGGCCGTCGCGAGCGCCGCGTCGAGGACCGCGAGCGGCGCGCTTTCGAGCAGGAGTCGATCGGCGCGCGCGTGATCGTCGGCCTCGTTCGCGTTCACGACCACGACCGGCTCGCCGTCGGTTTCGCTCGCGGTCGTCCACGCCCCCGATATCGGGTCGTCGGTGCTGCCGTCGCCCCGGCCTCGCCCGCGGAGCGCGGCGTCCGCGACCCGTTCGTGGACCGCGTCGGGATCGTCGATCCCGTCCTCGGCGAGGAGCGCGCCGTCGCACGAGGTGCGGTAGTCCGCGACGCTCGCCGGTGCCTGCCAGCCACAGCCCCCGAGTGCGCGACGCACGCCGGCCGTGAGCGCCGTCGAAACCATCGTTTCCTCGGGAGGGAGCGGCAGTGTCGACGTGGTCGGGTCGTGCTCCACGGTCGGTCCCCCATCCGGAAGCGATCCGTCTTCGAGTGCCTCGACGGCCGTGCGCGCGTCTTCAACGGTACACCGGGGCAGAAACGCCGTCGCGCCGTCACGAGTCGCGAGGACGAGCGGCGCGAGCGCCTCCACGCCGGTCGGCCCCACCGCAACGACATCGACCGTCTCGGCCGTGTCACGGGCCGCATTCAGGCGGTCGGTGCCGTCGTGCTCGCCGCCGACCGCGATCCGGACGACTGGTTCGTTGCCGATCGCACCCTTGGGCGTTGCCATCACCGAACACAATCGGCGGGAGTATTTGTGTGTGGCGCTCCCCCACGTCGCGGGCCGATACGACCACCGGATTCGCCGTTCGAGCGGATCGCTCCGCAGTCATTCTCGATGCAGCCTCACGCCGACCGAAACCAGCGATCGTCGTCTCGCAGCGTTACAGGTCGCGCGTCTGGACGGTCTTTCGGTCGTTGTCCGCGGCGCGCCGGGCAGCGTCGTCGAGGAGCTCCGCGACGTCCTCGTCGAGGGCGTCGTAGAAGTCGGCCGCAACGTTCTGGTCGTCGAGTCGGTCCTTGACCGCTGATTTCACGATGAAGTCCGCCATACGTACTCTACTCGTTTCGATCCGCACTTATATCCTATCGAAGCGGAGTGGAAGTAGAACGACGTTCGGTGGTCGACCGACCGCGCGATGTCGCGGGACGATGCCGTGGAACACGTTCATGCGTGCGCACGACGAACGGTCACCGATGCGTGCTGGCGTCATCGTCGCAGGCGGACGCTCGATGCGGTTCGGCGATCGGGACAAGGTCACCGCCGACCTCGCGGGCGTCTCGATGATCCGCCGGGTCGCCGACCGTCTCGTGGGTGTCGTCGATACACTCGTCGTCAACTGCCGAGCCGACCAGATCGAGGCCATTTCGACGGCGCTTGCGGGGTTGGACGCACGATACGCCACCGACGCCGATCCCGATCGTGGACCGGCAGCCGGCATCCGAACCGGGCTCGATTTCGTCCGGGCCGAACAGCCCACGGTCGAGTATGCGGCCGTCGTCGCTGCCGACATGCCGCTCGTCGATCCGAGATTCGTCTCGCATCTGTTCGATCGGGCCGCCGGCCACGACGCGGCGGTTCCTCGATCCGACGACCGTCTCCAGCCGCTTCAGGCAGTGTACCGCGTCGACGCGATGGCCGACGCGTGTGCGGCGGCGCTCTCGCGGGACGAACACCGAGTTACTGCGGCGGTGGCCGATCTCGATCGCGTCGTGATCGAAGAGCAGGAGCTGCGCGAACACGCCGACGCGGCGACGCTCACGAACGTCAACACGCGCGCGGGGATCACGGCGATCGCTGATCGGTTCAGCGATCAGGCCGAGTAGCCCGTCGCTGTCGCTCGACTACTGGGATCGCGGCGATCACAGGAATCACTCCCGTCGACGATCGTCGCTACGCGCCGACGTACTCGTCGTTGACTTCCCAGCCGCCGTCACCGTCCCGGACCATGTACTCGCCGTAGTACGGCACCCGGTTGTGGACGACCTCGCGGAACGCGTCGCGGATTTCGTCCCTGGTCATCTCGCCCATCGACCGGAGGTCGTCGTTCCGGTTGAGACAGCCCTTGAGATACCCCTCGTGAGTGACCCGGACCCGGTGGCAGTTCGCACAGAAGGTTTCGTTGCCGACGGGGTCGACGATCTCGACCATCCCACCATCGACCCAGTAGCGCCGCCGATCGTGCATCTCGCGGTGTTCGATCCGATCGGCACGCTCCGCGAGCCAGTCGTGAACCCGTTCGATGTCGATCGCCCACTCGGGGTGGCCCGCGATCTCGGGCATGTACTCGATGAGCTGGAGCTGGAGTCCCGCGTTCGTGGCGACGTGTTCCACCATCTCCGGGATGAATTCTACTGTGCCCTCGAACACCACCATGTTGAGCTTCACGGGGTCGAGACCGGCGTCGAGCGCGGCCTCGACGCCTTCCAGCACGCGCTCGTACGCACCGGATTCGGTGATCTCGGCGAACGCTTCCCTGTCGATCGCGTCCTGAGAGACGTTCACGCGGTCGAGGCCCGCCTCACGCAATCCCACCGCGCGCCCCGGAAGGAAGGTCCCGTTGGTCGTCAGTGAGGTCTCCATGTCGTCGGGCGTCCGGCGGACGATCTCCTCCAAGTCGTCGCGGAGCATCGGCTCGCCGCCGGTGAACTTGACCTTCCCGACATCGAACTCACGGGCGACTTCGAGGAATCGAACGACGTCATCCGTGTTCATCTCGTTTTCGGCGGGCTCCATCGGGCCGCGCGTGTCGCCGAGTCCTTCGTTGTGGCAGTAGACACAGTCGAAGTTACAGCGATCGGTCAGGGAGACACGCACCCCCGAAACCTCCCGACCGAATCCGTCGACGAGCATAGTCGTCTTATTCGTCGCAAACGGTTAAGCCTGTGCGAACGTGCCACAGTTGGCACGATCGACCCGAGATCGACGTGTCGATACACATACACTCCGATCTCGTGTTCGTGGGTATCGATCGCATGTCGATCGCACGCAAAAGTCAAATCCCAGGAGGGATACTGGTTCGGTAGTGGTCCCCAACACGTCCCGCCGTGGGTTCCTCACCGGAGTAGCCGCGCTCGGTCTGACCGGCGTGGGCGAACGCGTCGGTGCACAGTCCTCTCAAGCAGCGGGAACGATCCGCCTCGGCGGCGAGATTCCTGGCTGGCGGGGGCGCGACCCGGCGACGATCCAGGGCGAGACGAACCCCACACTCGCTCTCGAACCGGGTCGGGTCTACCGGATCGTGTGGGAGAACGTCGACGGCACGCCCCACAACGTCGCGCTGCTCGGCGCCGACGGCGGTGCGATCGAGCGCACCTCGTTCGTGACCGAGCGCGGCGCGACCCAGACGTTCGACTTCGTCGCCACCGAGACGATGGCGGAGTACGTCTGCGAGGCCCATCCGGGCTCGATGCGCGGCGACATCCGGATCGCGGGCGAGGAGTCCGCGAACGACGGCGGTGCTGGCGACGGCAGCGCCGGCGACGACACGGACGGAAGCGACCGCTTCATGCCGCCCGGTCCGACCGTGCGGACCGAGACGGTCGCCGACGGGCCCCTGAGCGCACCACTCGGGTTCGAAGTCGCTCCCGACGACCGCGATCGCCGGTTCGTCGTCGACCAGATAGGGAAAATCCACGTTCACGGTTCCAACGGACTCGCCAAGGAACCGTTCCTCGACATCACCGATCGACTCATCGACTTCTCATCCGCGCGGACCGACTCGATCGAGGAACGCGGGCTGCTCGGACTCGCCTTCCATCCCGATTTCCGGGAAAATCGTCGGTATTACGTCCGATACAGCGCCCCACCTGCGCCGAACACTCCCGAGGGCTACACCCACATCGAACGGCTCTCGGAGTTCACGGCGGGTGAGAACGGCCGGCGAGGTCGCCCCGACGCCGAACGAGTACTCCTCGACATCCCGTCGCCGCATTACACCCACAACGCCGGCTCGGTCGCGTTCGGTCCGAACGGGTATCTCTACATGGGAATGGGCGACGGCGGCGGCAGCAAACTCGAAGCCGGCCACGCCGAGGACTGGTACGCGAACAACGGCGGCAACGGCCAGAACGTGACCGAGAACCTCCTCGGGTCGATCCTCAGAATCGACGTCGACGATCGGGGTGGATCCGAACCCTACGGCATCCCCGACGACAACCCACTGGTGGGCAGACCGGGCCGCGACGAGCACTACGCATGGGGGTTCCGGAACCCGTGGCGGATGAGCTTCAGTAGTGGAGAACTGTTCGTCGCCGACGTCGGCGCGAGCAACTACGAGGAGGTGAACGTCGTCGAGAAGGGTGGAAACTACGGCTGGAACGTTCGCGAGGGGAGTCACTGTTACAGCACCGGCAGCCCCACGGACCCGCCAACGGCGTGTCCCGAACGGACGCCACCCGACGTCCGTGGCGGCGAACCGCTCGTCGATCCGATCGTAGAGTACCCCCACGTCTACGAGGGCAACAGCGTGGGGCTCGCGGTCATCGGTGGCCACGTCTACGACACCGACACGATCCCGGACCTCGACGGGGCGTACGTCTTCGGCGATTACAGCCTGAACGGCGAGCCCCGCGGATCGCTGTTCGCCGCGACGCCATCCGCCGAGGACGGGCAGTGGTCGCTCGAAGAGCTCCGGGTCGCCGGCGGCCCCGATGGCTCGCTCGACGCCTACCTCCTCGGGATCGGCCAGGACGCGGCGGGCGAGCTGTACGCGCTCACGACCGACGTGCTGGGCGTCGATCCTGCGACCACGACCGGACGGGTGCAGAAGCTGGTCCCGGAGACCTCCGCGACGGAATCGACGGCGGGAGACACGCCCGCAGCGGAATCGGCGGGGACGGAGAACGGAACGGCGACGAACGGCTCGGGAGCGGAAAACGGGAGCGACACTGCGAGCGACGCTCGTGGGCCGGGGTTCGGCGCAGTCGCAGCGCTGGGTGCGGTCGGCAGCGTCGCAGCCGCCGCGATCGCCCGGTCGCTCGCCGGCGATGGAGACGGGGGCGACGGATGACCTACAACCCGAGTTCGCGCCCGATGACGAGG
Source organism: Halococcus salifodinae DSM 8989 (assembly GCF_000336935.1). Classification (NCBI taxonomy): domain Archaea; kingdom Methanobacteriati; phylum Methanobacteriota; class Halobacteria; order Halobacteriales; family Halococcaceae; genus Halococcus; species Halococcus salifodinae. The sequence goes on from NZ_AOME01000002.1 coordinate 99,701, forward strand.
TGCTGGATCTCGCTGGTGCCCTCGCCGATCTCCATCAGCTTGGCGTCGCGGTAGAAGCGCTGGGGCGCGAAGTCGGTGGTGTAGCCGTAGCCGCCAAGAACCTGGACTGCGTCCTCGGCGATCTCGCGGGCGGCCTCGCTCGCGTCGAGTTTCGCGAGCGCGCTCTCGCGGTTGACGTCCTGTCCGGCGTCGTACTTCGTCGCGGCCTTGTGAGTCAGGAGGCGCGCGCGCTCGATCTTCCGATCCATCGCCACGATCTTGTTCCGAACCGCGTCGAACTCCGAAATGGGCTGGCCGAACTGCTCACGTTCGGTGGCGTAGGATTTCGCGGCCTCGTAGGCCCCCTGACCGAGCCCCACCGAAAGGGCGGCGATCGAGATCCGGCCGCCGTCGAGGGTTTTTTTGGTTTGGTTCCACCCGTCGCCCTCGTTCCCAAGGAGTCGGTCCTCGGCCAGGCGAACGTCGTCGAGCTGGATCTCGCAGGTCGGCGAGGCGTTGAGCCCCATCTTGTCCCAGATCGTGGTGACTTCGAACCCGTCGTCCGCGGGATCGACGATGAAGGTGGAGATGCCGTCGTAGCCCGCGTCGGGATCGGTGACGGCTTTGACGAGCACCGACCCGGCTTCCGAGGCGTTCGTGATGAACTGTTTGGTGCCATTCAGCACGTACTCGTCGCCCTCCTTCTCGGCGAGGGTGTCCATGTCGCTCGCGTCGCTGCCGCTGCTGGGTTCGGTCAGCGCCCAGCCACCGATGTGGTCGCCCTCGGCGAGTGGCCGAAGCCAGCGCTCTTTCTGCTCGTGCGTGCCGAACAGTTCGAGTGGTTTCGAGGCGAGGCTGACGTGGGCGGCGTAGGAGAGCCCGATCGAGCCCGAGACCCGGCCGAGTTCCTCACAGACGAGCGCGTACATCAGCTGATCGCCGCCGAGCCCACCGTACTCCTCGCTGATCGGGACGCCCATCACGTCGAGCGCGCCGAGCTGGTCGAAGATCTCGGCGGGATAGCGGTGCTCGTCCTCGATTTCCTGGGCGATCGGCTCGATTTCGTCCTCGCAGAAGTCCCGCACCGTGTCGCACATCATCCGGTGTTCGTCGGGCACCTCGAAATCCATGCGCTCCCTACGGCGGCACGAGGATAAAAACTCCCGGCAACGATTGCGAACCTGGGCGATCGAATCCGACCCCAACGTTGATGCTCACAGCCGACGAGCGAGTGCTATGTGGTTCGGCATCATTGACCATTATCTCGACAGACGGCCCCATGCGTTCGGCCGAGAGTTCGACGAGCAGCGGGCCGCGACGACCGATCCACGGTCGGAGAGCGCCGTTTCGTCGGCCACCGAATACGCGAACGAGAGCCAGCCACTTCGCTGACGATGGCGCCCAAAACCGCCACCTACGACTACATCGTCGTCGGCGCGGGGTCGGCGGGCTGCGTGCTCGCGAACCGCCTCAGTGCGGACGCGGAAACGTCGGTACTGCTGCTCGAAGCCGGCGAACCCAACGAGCAGCGCGAGATCGACATCCCGGCCGCCTTCCCCGAACTGTTCGAGAGTTCGGTCGACTGGGAGTTCTACACCGAGCCCCAGACCGCGATGAACGGCCGCGAACTCTACTGGCCGCGGGGCAAGACCCTCGGGGGGTCGAGTTCGATCAACGCGATGATCTACATCCGGGGTCACCGGGCGGACTACGACTACTGGGCATCGCTGGGAAATGAGGGATGGAGCTACGACGATATGCTCCCTTACTTCGAGCGAAGCGAACACTTCGAGCCAGGCGACGCGACGCACCACGGCCAGGGTGGCCCGCTGAACGTCACCACTCCCCGATCGCCTCGATCGCTCTCGGAGACGTTCGTGGACGCTGCGGTCGAGGTCGGCAACGCCCGCAACGACGACTTCAACGGCGAACACCAGGAAGGTGTCGGGCACTACCACCTCACCCAGAAAAAGGGCGAGCGCCACAGCGCTGCCGATGGGTTCCTGAAGCCGGTTCTCGACCGCCACAACCTGACGGCACGAACCGGCGCACAGGTCACACGGATCGCGTTCGACGGCGACCGCGCGACCGGCGTCGAGTACGAGATCGACGGCGATCGGGTTCGGGCCGACGCCCAGCGCGAGATCGTCCTCTCGGCGGGCGCGATCAACTCACCCCAACTGCTCATGCTCTCGGGGATCGGCGACGCCGAACATCTCCGCGAACACGACATCGGGGTGCGCCACGACCTGCCCGGCGTTGGGCGCAACCTCCAGGATCACCTGTTCGCGACCGTGGTCTACGAGGCCACGAACGCGGACACGATCGACGACGCTGCCAAGCTCCGTCATCTTCCCAAATACGCCCTACTCAAGCGCGGCCCCCTGACGTCGAACGTCGCCGAGGCCGGCGGGTTCGTCAGGACGAGCCCGGACGAGTCGGCACCCGATCTCCAGTACCATTTCGGGCCGGCGTACTTCATGCGCCACGGATTCGACAACCCCGAGAAAGGTAGCGGATTCTCGATCGCCGCGACCCAGCTCCGCCCGGAGAGTCGTGGGCGGATCAGCCTCGACTCCGCGGACCCGTTCGACGCGCCCGCCATCGATCCACGATACCTCACCGAGCCGGCGGACATGGAAGCGCTCGTCGACGGTCTCAGGCGGGCACGCGAGATCGCCCGTGCCGACGCCTTCGAAGAGCATCGGGGTGAGGAGGTCTGGCCCGGCGAGGCCGCACGCACCGACGAGGAGCTCGAAGCGCACATCCGCGAGACCTCACAGACGGTCTACCATCCGGTCGGCACCTGCCGGATGGGCGACGATCCGATGGCCGTCGTGGACGACCGCCTGCGGGTCCGCGGCCTCGACGGCCTCCGGGTCGTCGACGCCTCGGTCATGCCGACGATCACCGGCGGCAACACCAACGCGCCGACGATCGCCATCGCCGAACGGGCCGCCGATCTCATCGCAGCGGGCAGTTAGCTCGTCGCTGGCGGTAACGGTCGTGCAGTCGGAGCCGGTACGACTGCTCGGCCGTTGCCAAGTTCCGAAGTCAAAAGACGGGGGCTCCTCTATGGAACCCGTGGCGTTCCGTCGATTCATCCGGGGTGAGGTCGATCCCGAGCGACTCGAAGCCGTCTGTGCGGCGGTCGCCGCCCGCTACGGGGCGTCGGTCGAGCGGATCGACCGCCTCGACGCCGACAACTGGCTCTCGACGCCCTGCGTCCTGAACGAGCGGTGGTTCGTGAAGGTCATCACGCCACAGAACGCCCTGGTCCACGGGCTGCTCACCACGGGCCGGAACCTCGGTGCGTTTTCGAGCGGGACCGAGGGCTTCTTCGAGCGCTTCGCGGACCCGGTTGAGATGGCAGAGCACGAACGCGACGCGACCCGCCGGCTGCGCGGTATCGGTGTCAACGCGCCCGAACCGCTCGAAGCGTTCGCCCACGAGGAGTTCGGCGTGCTCGTGTTCGAGTACCTCCCCGCGTTCCGCACGCTCGACGCGCTCCCGACCGACGAGGCCCGCACGCTCGCGCCCGACGTGTTCGGCGTGCTCGCGCGGATGCACGCGGCGGAGCTCGGCCACGGCGATCTCCGGGCGGAGAACGTCCTCGTCGCCGACGGCGAGCTGTACGTCATCGACGCGACGAGCGTGCGAGGGGACGCCGCTGCCGACGTTCGATCGTACGATCTCGCCTGCGGGCTCGCGGCACTCGAACCGCTGATCGGGGCGCGGGCGGCGGTCGACGCCGCCACCGAACACTACGGCGTCGACGACCTGCTCGCCGCTCGCGAGTTCGTCGATTTCATCAACATGCGCCCGGATCACGACTTCGACGCCGCGTTGCTCCGCGGCGAGATCGAAAAGCGCGCGGCGTAGCCCGGTGTGTCGTCGCCATCGGCGACAGCTATACGTGATTTCCACTCGTTCGAAGGGCGTGACCGAACCGATTCAGGCACGACCGACGGGAACGGAGGAGTTCGTCGAACTGCTCGAACATCTCCCGAGCGACACGACCGAGCGGGAGGCGATCACCGTCGAAGCACCCTACACCGGCGAGCCGCTCGGCTCGGTCCCGGCCCACACCGAGTCCGACGTGGAGAGGGCGACCGAGCGCGCCGCTGACGCCCAAAAATCGTGGGCCGATCGGTCGTTCGGCGAGCGGGCGGCAGTAGTGAAGCGGTATCACGATCTCGTGCTCGACCGCCAGGACGAGCTGCTCGATCTCGTCCAGCGCGAGAGCGGCAAGAGCCGGCGGGCGGCCTACGAGGAGCTCCTCGATGTCGCCATCACGAGCCGGTACTACGCCTACCACGGCGAGGATCACCTCACGTCGCGCCGACGGACGGGTGCGCTGCCGTTGCTGACGAAGACCGTCGAGCACCACCATCCTGTGGGGGTCGTCGGGATCATCGCACCGTGGAACTACCCCCTGACGCTCGCGGTCTCGGACGCGATCCCCGCGCTGCTCGCGGGCAACTCGGTGGTACTGAAACCGGCCGAGGAGACGCCGTTCACCGCGCTGCTCGCGGTCTCGCTCCTCCGTGAGGCCGGCCTTCCCGAGGACGCCCTCCAGGTCGTCACGGGGCACGGCTCCACGATCGGCCCGCCGCTGATCGAGAATTCTGATTTCCTGATGTTCACCGGCAGCACCGAAACCGGAAAGACCGTCGCCGAGCAGGCCGGCGCGAACCTCACGAAGTGCTCGATGGAGCTCGGCGGGAAGAACCCGCTCCTGGTGTTCGACGACGCCGATCTCGCCAAAACTACCGAGGGCGCGATCCGTGGCTGCTTCACCAACGCCGGACAGCTCTGCATCTCGCTCGAACGATGCTATCTTCAGTCGGGCGTCCGCGACGAGTTCGAGCGGCGGTTCGTCGCGGCCGTCGAGGACCTCGATCTCGGGACGAGCCTCGACTACGGCCCCGACGTTGGCTCGCTGGCGTCGGCCGACCAACTGGAGAAGGTGAAGTCACACGTCGCGGACGCGCGCGAGAAGGGTGCGACCGTGCTCACCGGCGGCGAGGCGCGCCCGGACGTCGGACCGTATTTCTACGAACCGACAGTGCTCGCCGACGTAACGCCGGACATGACGGTGGCAAGCGAGGAGACGTTCGGCCCGGTGGTGTCGCTGTACGAGTTCGAGGGTACAGAAGAAGCCATCGAGCGGGCGAACGACTCCGATCGGGGGCTGAACGCGAGCGTCTGGACCGAGGACACGGAGCGCGGCCACGCCGTCGCGAAACGGATCGAGTGTGGAACGGTCAACATCAACGAGGCGTACGTCGCGGCGTGGGGGTCAGTCGACGCGCCGATGGGCGGGATGAAGGAATCGGGGCTCGGTCGGCGACACGGCCGCGAGGGCATCCAGAAGTACACCGAATCCCAGACGGTGGCCGAACAGCGCGTGGCCCCGCTCGCCGCGCCGCCCGGCGTTCCCGAGTGGCTGTACACCACGGGGATGACGGCCGCGCTGCGCGCGATGAAGCGGATTCCCGGCCTTCGGTAGGGCCGAAGCGTCGTCATCGCCTCTCGGCCGTGTCCGGTGTGAACAGCGCGACGTTTTTGTACCCGGCCCGCGCAATTCTTGCCGAGATGAGTCAGCAACTCAGTGAGCCGTCGGAGCACTACGTCGACGGCGAATGGACCGACGGAGAGGGAACCGAAACGTTCGAGAGCATCAACCCGGCGACGGGCGAGACGCTCGGCGAGTTCCACCGAGGCACCGATTCGGATGTCGACCGCGCGCTCGCAGCCGCCGACGAGGCCTTCGAGGAGTGGAGCGCGCTGTCGTACATCGACCGTGCGGAGTACCTCTGGGACATCTACCACGAACTCAAGGATCGTCACGAGGAGCTGGGCGAGGTCGTCACGAAGGAGTGCGGCAAGGAGATTTCCGAGGGGAAAGCGGACGTGACCGAGGCGTGGCACATGGTCGAGTGGGCTGCCGGCAACGCCCGCCATCCCCACGGCGACGTCGTGCCGTCCGAAATCCCCGGCAAGGACGCCTACATGCGACGGAGCCCTCGTGGCGTCGTGGGCTGTATCTCGCCGTGGAACTTCCCGGTCGCGATCCCCTTCTGGCACATGGCGGTCACGCTGGTCGAAGGCAACACCGTCGTCTGGAAGCCCGCCGAGCAGACCCCGTGGTGTGGCCAGGTCATCGCCGAGATGTTCGAGGACGCCGGGATTCCCGACGGCGTGTTCAACATGGTCCAGGGCTACGGCGACGCCGGCGAGGCCATCGTCGACGACGACCGCACTGATACCGTGCTGTTCACGGGCTCGGCCGAGGTCGGCCAGGAGATCGCCGGTGAGGTCGGCGGCCAGCCCGGCAAGCTCGCGGCGTGTGAGATGGGCGGCAAGAACGGGATCATCGTCTCCAGCGAAGCCGACATGGATACTGCGGTCCACTCCGCCGTCATGTCGAGCTTCAAGACCACCGGCCAGCGGTGTGTTTCCTCCGAGCGGCTGATGATCCACGAGGATCGCTACGACGAGTTCAAGGAGCGCTTCGTCGACGTCGCCGAGGACGTCGCTGTCGGCGACCCTCTCGAAGAGGACACGTTCATGGGGCCGCTGATCGAGCCCGATCACCGAGAGAAGGTCACCGGCTACAACGACCTCGCACGCGACGAGGACGTCAACGTGCTCGTCGACCGCGCGGATCTCGACGACGACGAAATTCCCGACGGTCACGAGGACGGCAACTGGATCGGGCCGTTCGTCTACGAGGCCGATCCCGAAGACGACCTTCGCGTGACTCACGAGGAGGTCTTCGGTCCCCACGTCGCTCTCCTGAAGTACTCCGGTGACATCGAGGACGCCGTCGAGCTTCACAATGACACCGAGTACGGCCTCGCGGGAGCGATCATCTCCGAGGACTACCGCGAGATCAACTACTTCCGCGACAACGCCGAGATCGGGCTCGCCTACGGCAACCTCCCCTGCATCGGCGCGGAGGTTCACCTCCCGTTCGGTGGGGTGAAGAAGTCGGGCAACGGCTACCCCAGCGCGCGTGAGGTCATCGAGGCCGTCACCGAGCGCACCGCGTGGACGCTCAACAACTCTGAGGGGATCGAGATGGCACAGGGACTGTCGGCCGACATCACGACCGACGAGGACTGAGCGGCGGAGCGACGACCACACTCGGTTTTGTGGCACGTGGCTCAGTTGAACCCGTAAAGTGCGCCATTTTGATATTTTCCACGGCTAAAGCCGTGGGAATCCACGGTAGGATATCACGGTTCGCAACCCACCATCGGCAGACGGCCACGCGTTACCGTGGCCTCGAAGTCGGACATCGAACGCGAAGGGACGTTACCCGTCCACCGTCGCAGTGCCGTGACGGGGAGAGCCGGAGTCCACTGACATCACCTACTCTGATCGATCGAACTTTTGCAGATCATCAACTGCTGCGTCCGACCAATCGTAGAACGGCTCCTCGATATCGCGGAGCGTCTCGACGCACTCGTTGTACCGGCGACGAGCCTCGGGTTCGTACGTGTCATCGGGGTGGGCCTGAATCCACTCGTGGAGTTCCCCGAGTGCTTGCGGCGAGTAGGTATCGATCTTCCCCTGTTCGGTGAGGAGTTCGAGTTTCTGACCTTCGTCCCGAAGCGTGCGAACCAACGCCCACACGGCCGGCACCCATAGGACCGAAATCGAACCGATCATGACGACCCAAGCGGCCGTACTGAGCGCCATTTCAGTCACCCCCGGAGGCTACGTTGGTGCTCTCCCGCTGTCGCACCACGCGCATGACGAGCACTGCCCCAGTAAGCAAGACCGTCATGAGGACGACCCCGCCGACCGTCTGCAACGTCGAACCCGCAATGTTCGTCAAGAGGTAGTAGGCCATGATGAACACCATCACGAGCGGGATGACGTATTTGATTACCGGGTTCCACCACGAACCGATGTAGACGTCCGCGTTGCGATTGAGTTCGATAACGCGGAGGCGTTCGGGGCCGATCTTCCAGCCGACCGTACCGATAATCAGCAGCGTTGCCAGCGGCAGCCCCCAGTTCCCGAACATGAAGTCCATCGTGCCGAGAAACGCTGAGGAGTAGGCGCTCGGAATCCCGAGGAGCCAGACGATCGTACAGACGACGAGAACGGTCTGGGTTCGATCCAGCCGTGTTTCCTCGATGATCGTCGACACGCCGATCTCGGTGATGACGATACCCGTCGACAGGGCCGCGAAGAAAAAGCCGACGAAAAAGACGATCGCCCAAATCGGGCCGCCCGCCATCTGGGGGAACACGCTGACCAGCGAGACGAACGTCAGCTCGGCACCGGCGGTTGGCTCGAGCCCAAATGCAAAGACCACGGGAAAGACGGCGAAGATCGACAGGAGTCCGATGCTGGTGTTGCCGATCGCAGTGAATATCCCCGCTCCTAGCGGGATGTCGTCGTTCTGGCGGAGGTAGCTCCCAAAGGTGAGCGCGATCCCCCATCCCAGGCCGGTCGAGAACAGCGCCTGTCCGAGGGCAGCGATCCACGTCTGGCCGCGAACGAGATAGTTCCAGTCCGGCGTGAGCACGAAGGCGAGCCCTGCAGTCGCGCCCGGTAGTGTCAGCCCACGCACAGCGACCACGATCAGCGTCACGACCAGCAGCGGGATCATCCACTTCACGACGCGTTCGATCCCACGCTTGATACCGAAGAGGAGGACACCACCCACCAGTACGGTCGCGATCGTGTGGGTACCGATCGTGAGCAACGGTGAGGCCGTGAACTCGTTCCAGAAAGCCACGGACTCGAAGCCAGGCTGAGAGAACGTGAGCAGGAACGAGTGTGCCACGTAGTAGGTGACCTGTCCAACCACGGGGAGATAGTACGAGGTGAGAGCCATCGTGACGACGACGACGACGAGGCCGAACCCCTCCGACCAGCCGCGTCCATACGTTTTCTTGAACGCTCCGATGACTCCCTGTTTGGTGTACGAGCCAAGCGCGGTCTCGGCCATCAATCCGGGTATCGCGATCACGAAGAGAAGGATGATATAGGCCAGGAGAAATGCTCCACCACCGTTCTGACCGGTCGTGTACGGCATCCGCCAGATGTTACCCGAGCCCACCATCCCCCCGAGCATCGCCATCAGAAATCCGAACCGAGTCCCCCACTCTTCGCGGGCCGTCCTCGCTTCGTTCTCGTTTGCCATGAAATACCGGATCATCCATCTAAACTGAGGTGGATAAAAGCATCGGTCACGATAGTTCGATCAAGACTCTGGGACTGGTCCGATTCTCTGATATGCTCCAGCTGGTACGACGGGAGATTCGTTACTGACTCGTCATTTCTGCGAGGTCGCGTTGACTACTGCGTCTACAACGTCGAACAGGCCGTCAAACAGTGAATCCCGTCGCCTCTACGGGTTCAATAGCGCCGTGGCACACTGATCGAACCGGCGTCGCTGGGGCTTACCGGTTTTGAGTGTATCGAGCGAAACGGGGTGGGGGTGGGGGTGCGGTGGGCGCGGTGGTGGCGGGCGCGTTGTTGCCGGCTGCAACGAGAAAAGCGTCACGTACCGGCACCTAGGATAAGGTTCGTGCGCCGGATAAACCTCTCGTTTCCCGTCTATCGTCGCCGATCGCGCCACGCCGGAAACTCCTCGCGGACCGTCTCGACCCGGCCGGGATCGATGTCGGCGGTGACGGTGGCCGGTGCGTCGTCGGTCTCGGCCAGCACGTCGCCCCACGGATCGTACACCGTCGAGCGTCCACAGAGCGCCGTTTCCGAGGCGTCGGACGCTTCGCTCTCGAACACGCCGGAGCCGTTGCAGGTCGCCACGAACAGTTGATTCTCGATCGCTCGCGCTCGCGGGAGGAGCTGCCAGTGTTCGACTCTGGGGTATGGCCACGCACTCGGAACCAGAATCAGGTCCGCGCCAGCTTCCGCGAGATCGCGGTACAGTTCGGGGAAGCGGAGGTCATAGCACGTCGTCATCCCGACCGTGAATCCGCCGATGTCGGCCACGCCGAGCGACTCGCCGGGCACGAGCAGGTCGGCTTCGGCCGAGTCGTACCCAAACAGGTGGTGCTTTCGGTAGGTCGCCTGGCGTTCGCCCGATCGATCGAATAACACCGACGCGTTCGCGAGACCGCTTTCGGCAGGCGTCGCCAATCCGTCCGCCGCGCTCGCCGCGAGATCCTCGACGATGCTCCCCGCGAGCACGGCCACGTCGTGATGGTTTGCGGCGTCGGCCACCGAGCCGAGTGTTGGCCCGGCGAGCGATTCTGCACGCTGCTCGTACTCGTCGAACGTGAAGTACCCGACAGTGAAGATTTCGGGGAGACAGACGAGCTCCGCACCCGCCGCGGCCGCGTCCTCGATCGCGCCCAGCGCCCGCTCAACGTTGCCAGCGACATCGCCGGCCTCGATCCGGAGCTGGAGGAGCGCGAGTTCCATCAGGCCTCGATTTCGGCCGCGTTCCGGATAGCGGTTTCGAGGTTGTCGAGCTCGCCGTCGAGGTTGCGTTTGAAGAAGCGCTCGACGCCCGGTACTTTCCCCTCGACGGTGAAGCGATTCCTGAGTCGCGTGCCGCCGCCATCAAGCGGTTCGAGATCGTGTTCGCCGATGACGCGCATCACGCGCGAACGGCCGACGAACTCGACGTGTTCGGGTGATTCACGAACGGTGTCCTCGGTCTCGACCGCGATCGTCTGGCTGACGAACGGGATCGGGAGTGAGATGTGCCACGTCGCGTGGGTGTCGTCGTGGACGTCGAACGACTCGACGACGCTGATCGGGCGCGCGCGTTTCGCCGGGTCGGCGATGAACTCCCAGACGCGCTCGGGCGAGGCTTCGAGTTCGAAGGTGCGTTCGACCCGGACAGTCATATCGAGTAGAGGGCTCGGTCGGGTAAAAGTCCGCCGACCCGAGAAAGCACGGCCGCGATCGATCGGCTGTCGTTCGGTCGACGAGTCCGGACAGTCAGCCCGGCGAAACGCGCCACGTCGTCGACTTGGCGCGACCCCACTTCTCGATCTCGATGTCGTCAGTGCGCTCGGCCAGCCGCGGGAGGCGAACGCCGACCTGCTTCGAGCTCAGGCCGAGCTGCTCGGCGATGTTTTTGGATCGGAAGTACCGTTCGCCACGCGACACGCTGTCGTGGAGGTACGCGAGAATACGGCGGTCTTCCTCGGTGAAGTCGCTCATTGTACGTACTACGGCCGTGACGTCCTTAACCCTTTGTGGCGAATCGAGCCGCTCCTGTCTCCGTCGTCCTCACCCAGTGAGGTGAATCCCGACCACGAGGATCGCACCGGCGAGCACCGCGGCCGCAAAGCCCCACGCGGCGACGACCTGACTGTGCGCGAGCGCGGCGGCGAACGCCACGAGCGCGCCAGCGAGTCCGAGCAACCCGAACAACACCGCAAACCCTACACTGCGGTCGCTTCCGACGGTTTCGGTAGCCATGCCACCGCTATCGGCGGCGGGGACTTATACTGTCGGAAAGAACGAACCACGAGTCCATGCGTGAACACCCGATCGCTGTCCCGCGATTCGTTCGTCTTCGATGGGTGAAGACGTTTTTCCGACAGTATCGTTCCATGCCGCGGAGGTTATGCCGCCGCCGGCCCGATCCCAGCCAATGAGGCGATCGCCACCCGGATGAGCCTGCGTGGCCTGTTGCGCACCCTCGTGATCGCCGTCGTCGTTCTCGGGCTGATCGTCGGCGGGGCGGTGGTGTTCGGCGTGATCGAGCGACCGTCGATCGTCGACTCCGAGAGCCGGTTCGCCGGGGTGAACGCGAGTACGACCGTCGTCGATACCGACGTCGTCGTCACCAACCCGAACCCGATCGGCGTCCGCCTCAGCAACACCACGGTCGGCCACACCATCACGATGAACGACATCGAGATGGGCACTGGGAAGAAAAACGGGTTCGAGCTGAGCGACGGCAACACGACGATCGGTCTCACGACCGCCATCGACAACCAGCGAATTCCCGCGTGGTGGGCGAGCCACGTCGCGAACGGCGAGCGATCGCAGGTCGTCGCGACCGCGCGCGTGCGCTCGTCGCTACTCGGTCGCACGGCCAGCGTCAGCGAGACCGAAACGATCGAGACCCACATCACGGATGGGTTCAATTCGACCGAATCGCGGCCGGTGAACGCGAATCTCCCGCTCGTCGACGATCCGGTGCTGGTCGTCGACCGAACGAGCGCGACGTGGGGCGAGGTGACCGACGAGGCGACGCCGTTGGCCACCGAGATCGTCGTCTCGAACCCGACGTCGATCCCGTACGCGATCAGTCGGATCGACTACGAGGTCACGATGAACGACGTGACCGTCGGCAACGGGACCACTGCCCGCGGATACACCGTCCCCGCCGGTGGCCAGGAGACGATCCGTGGGGACGTGGCGATCGATAACAGCAAACTCGACGAGTGGTGGGTGTCACATATCGAACGAGAGCAACAAACCGAGCTCCAGGTCGATTTCACTGCCGTCGTCGAACTCCCCGACGGTGAGACGGTCCGAGTCCCGCTCGACGAGCTCGGGTACACCACCCAGGTCGAGACCGACGTGCTCGCCGCCGACGGCTGATCGACCGGAGCGGTCGTCCCTTGGGAAGTGGCTTCCCATCGGTGTTCGGTACTAGCAAGGTAATTGTGTCCCCGGTTACGAGACGAGACCATGCAACGGCGGTCCGCGATCGTCGTGGCCCTCGCGATCTGTGCGGTGTTCGCGGGCTGTTCGCAGTTGGCCGCGCCTGTCGACGAGGGGACACCGACCGCGACGACGGAGTCGACGGCTCCCATCACCGCATCGCCAACCGACACGTCCCAGTCGGCCGAAGCGACCCCAACGGCGACCGAAACCGCGTCGGCCACGACGGCCGCAACGCCGACGCGAACCACTACGACGACGCCGACTGCAACCGTGACGGCGACAGCAACCGCGACTGCGACCGCAATACCGACTGCAACCGCGACGCCGACGCCAACAGCAACGCCGACCCCGACCCCCACACCGACACCGGAACGTCCGCCGACGGCGACTCCGACACCGTCCACGACGGCCACGTCGACTGCCTCAACCCCGCCATCGACGACAGCCTCGGGATCGCCGACACCGCAGTCAGCACAGCTAACCATCACACGCCTCGACGCCGAGAACGAGACGGTCGTGTTCCGCAACGCCGGCAACCGATCGCTCGATCTCGATGGGTACGTCGTGGACTTCGACGACGGGCAACAGCACACGTTCTCCCGGTACGTCCTCCGACCCGGTGAGACAGTCACGCTCAACACCGGGCGGGGCGACAACACCGGTGCCGAGCGCTACGCTGGCTTCTTCTATCCAGTGATCAACGACGCCAGCGATACGGTGCTCGTCGAGACACCCGGTGGACGGATCGTCGACGCCCGACAGGTGTCGGCAGAAACGTCGACCTCGGGTGGGTGAGATCACGCTGGATCGCGTGAACTGTGGGCGCGATCGAGCCCGTTGCTACAGGATCGTGGTGTGTTCGGACTCCTCGTTGAGCGCGAGATTCGTCGCGATCTCGGCGTTCCGGACGGCGTACTCCGCCGTCTTGGCGAGGCTGACGAGCACCTCACGCACCCGGAGGAGACTCTCGTTGTCCATCTCGGGCAGGTCGTCCAAGATCTCGCTCTCGCGGTCGTTGATCTCGGCGAACTGCCGCCGGACTTCGATCGTGCGCTCGAAGTCGCGTTCGACGGCCGCCTGGACCGCGAGTGCGGAGATCTCGTCGACCTGATCGGTGAACTCCCGGATGCGGCGCATCGTCGCGTCGTCGACATCGAGGGTGTGGCCCGGCGTTTCCATCGCGATGTCGGCGATGTCTTCTGCGTTGTCCGCGGTGAGTTCGAGGTTCTTCGCGATGGCGCGATACCCCACCAGGGGAAAGCCGTCGTCGAGGTCCACCGCCCGCGCGAGGTTGGGGTTCTGGTAGGCGGTGAAGATCAGCCGAAGGAGAAGGACGAAGATCTTGTTGGCCTGGCGCTCGCGGTTCAGCGCGCGCTGGGCGAAGTCGGGGTTGCCGAGCGCGAGCGCCTTCACCGCCTCCTCGCGCATCGTCGAACCCGTGGATTCGAGCCGTTCGAGGAGGTTGTCGAGCGTGAAGTCCTCGGGATCGACCGAACACCGGATCGCGATACGCTCGGGAGTCTCCTCGATCACGCCGAGGCCCATCAGCTGGGTTTCGGCGTTGTAGACCGCGTTGATGTGTTCGGAGTCGAGAGTACCTTCCGCGACCTCGACGTGGATCACCCGTCGACCGAGGACGTACTGCGCGACGATCGCGCGCTCGACCGCGTCCGCGTCGAGGTTCTCGGCGTGGATCGTCGCCTTCGACTCCTCGGTCTGGGCCGACTCCGACAGCACCGTCAGCGTCCCCTTGCCGCCCATCCGAAGCGACACCTCGTCGCCCTTCTCGACATCGTGTGCCGACGCCCACTCGGCCGGTAACGTCATCGCCAGCGTCGAGGGGCCCAGCCGCTGGACCTTCCGCGTCTCAACCATACCGGGAGTCGACGCGCCCACACACCTTAATCTTCTCCCTATGTCACTAAACGAAGTCGGCGGCCTACTAGCTCACTGGCTGAACGCTAGACGACCTTCATCAGCCGGCGCTCGACCCGCCCGATCCTGACCTTCCGCCAGCCCCGGAGTTCGTCGTCGAGGTCCGTGTCGCCAGTATCGACGCGCAGCACACCGATGTCGTCGAGCTTGCGGCGCGAGGCGACGATCTCGACATCCGACTGTCGGAGCACGTCGGGCGAGAGCTGCTGGTTGCCGCGGCCGAAGACGAACCCCTGGCCACCGATCGGCGAGACGACCACCACGTTCCGGTCGCCGAGGCACGCGAGGATCTCGTCGGCACTCGCGTCGCGGGCGAGCACCTCGCCCGCCGGCCACTCGCCCGCATCCGGCCCCGCCGGGTCCGCACGCCAGACGTCGACGCCGAGCGGCGTTCCTTCGAATCCGAGTTCGTCCGCGATCGCCCCGACGGTGCTGCCGGGACCAAGTACGTACGTCGTGCCAGGCTCGATCTCGCTCGCGACCCCCGCCGCGAGCGTTGCGACGGTGCCGCCGCCGAGCTGTTTGCTCGATTGGATCTCCTCGGCGACTGGAACCTGGGCGAGCGCTCGAAGCTCGGTGTGGACCTCGCCCTCGCGATAGGCGTCCTCGTCGATGTCGTTCACCTCGCGGGACTCGGTGTCGTCGAACGTCGCCGCGATCCGACCTGCCGCGCGGGGCGAGACCGCGAACACTGAGGAGTAGATCTTGACGCCAGCCGGTACCCCCAGAATCGGAATTTCACTACTACGCTCTTCGAGCGTCTCGGCGACGTCGACTGCGGTGCCGTCGCCGCCGACGAACAGGACTAAATCGACCCCCTCGTCTCGCGGCTCCGCCGCTCGACCGTTCCGTTCCGCCGCCGGCGGAACGTGCTCGGCGAACCGCCGGACGGCCTCACGGGTGTCGGCAGCCCCGGTCTCCGTGGGCGGGTCGGTCACGACTTCGCATTCGAAATCGACATCGTGGACGATCGACGCACCCATCTCGCCGCCGGCAGCAAGGAGTTCGATCGTCTCGTCCGCGTCCGCAGCGTGAGTAACGAGCGACGCGAGCGCGTCACGGGCGCGACCTGGTGCGCGCGGCTCTGCGCCGCGTGCCCGTGCCTCCTTGACCTTGCCATCGGTCCCTTTCAACCCGACACGGCCACCCATCCCGGCGATGGGATTCACCACGAAGCCGACCCGTCGCATACCCTCGCTATCGCCGGCGACGAGAAAAGCGGTCCGGCTCCGGCGGTAGTGGTTCGAGTTGGTGTAGCTCGGATGGAACGCTTAAATCCCGGGCGCGCAAGCGTCCGGCATGAGCGAGATCGGCGTACTCCTCCAGGAGGGCGTGCAGACGGGTGTCATCAACGGAGCCGGCTACGCGGTCGGAATCGCGGGGATCGTCATCGCCGCGGTTTGGTGGGCGTATCTCTACCGCTGAATCCGGTGATTAGCTCGAGCCGGCTTCAGCCGATTCGTCGGCTGGCTCCGCCACGTCGACACGGTCGCTGAGCCACGCGGCTGCCGCCGCCGCCTCCTCGGCGTCGTCGCTTTGGAGCTTGAGTCGGACGTGTTCGCCCGGATAGCTTCCCACCGTGACGTCGAAGCGTTCCCTGACAGCGGCGATCCGGTCGAGCAGCGCGCTCTCGGGTTCGGCGGCGCGGACCCACTCGACGTGCGAGATCGTCCCCGAAAACTCCCCCGCGACCGTCTCGAACATCGCGTGCATCTCTTCGGGGACACCGGGAAACACGTACACCGACTCGACAACGCAGCCTGGCGCGACCCCGGCCTCGTTGTGGAGCACTCGTGCGCCCGCCGGGAGGTCGGCGGTGCCAGCAGCGAGATCCGCGCGCTCGTAGCCGCCGTGTTCGGCGAGCCATTCGATCGCCTCGTCGTTCGTTTCGAGGTCGCGGTCGAACGCCGCCGCCACGGCGTCCATCGTCAGGTCGTCGTGGGTTGGCCCGAGTCCGCCCGTGACGAGCACCGCGTCGTAGCGGTCGTGGAGTTCTGCGACGGTGTCCGCGATCGTCTCGATCCGATCGGGTACCACGACACACCGCTCGACCGTCGCGCCGCGCTCCGTGAGCCGGCTCCCGAGCCACGCGGCGTTGGTGTTCACGGTGTCGCCCGCGAGGAGTTCGTCGCCGACCGAAACCAGGCCAACGCGCATGGCCGGTGTTGGGTGGCGGGTGATAAAAGTCCGCAGGTCCCAGGTGCGCTCGGCATCTCACGATCGCTCCGTGCGGACGAGCCTCCGTCGTCCGTTCAGTCACTGCTCTACCTGAACTGCCGGTGGGATCGTCGCCCGGCGCGGTTCGGGTGACTCAGCCCTCGACGGCCGCCGTGGGCTGGTCGGACGGCTCGTACTTCGTCCGGAACTCCCCGATGAGCTGGCCCATCTTCGCGTACCAGTCGTTCAACATGCGTTGCATCTCGTCGGCGACGACGTCCGGATCGGTCGGCCGGAAGACGTGGTAGTAGCCACCCTGCTCGTAGTTGACCTGCTCTTTCTGGACGAACCCCGCCTGGAGCAGTCGCTGGAGCGAGCGATACACCGTCGAGCGTTCTCGGTCGACCTCCTCGGCGATCTCGTCGACGGTCAGAGCTGCGTCGTGACTGACGACGACTTCGAAGCAGTCCCGGTCGAGATCGGTCAGGCCGTGGAAACATTCGAGGAGCCCCTCACACTCCATGTCCGCACGAAGATACTCCGCCATCGAGTCGGGCATTGGTTACGCCCTGTAGTCGTGGAGCGAATAAAGACGTTGTGCATGCTCCGCACGACTGTACACGACCATCACGGTCGAACTCGTGCCATCGAGAGTGTGGCTCACTGTTCGGTGTCGCCCCAGACATCGACGTCGGTCAGTCGGAGTTCACCGTTCGCCTTCCACGTCCGCGGTCGGCAGGCGACTACGGTTGCGGCGACGAAGAACGCGGCGACGAGTCCGGTCACGACGATTCCGGGAATGGCACCGATCGCGGCGCTCGCCGGCCACTCCGTCGCCTGCATGAAGGCGGTGATCCGGATAAACCAGGCGACGAGGAGCACGGCCATGAGTGGAAGGTACACCCGGCGCAGGCGGTGGGCGAGCGCTTCCTCGAAGCTGATCTTGATCTTCGGCTGGCGGTAGTCCTCGCTCAGCTCGCGTCGCCAGTGGGGGTCGCTGATGTCCTTCGAGGCGTCGAGTGCGTTCGCGAAGACGTTCTCCTGCATCAGTCGGACGCGCGACCGCCAGAGATCGTAGCCCCGGTATCGACGGGCCTCGATCACGAGGAAGACGGTGAGCATCGCCAGTCCGATCAGCACGATGTAGTGGGGGTTGTTGCCCGTGAACGCCCACGTCAGGATCGCTGCCATGATCGTGATGGCCCAGTTGGTCGTGCGATCGAGGCGCTCGCGCCAGAACTTCATCCGGTGGACCTCGCCGCGGTAGAGATGGGCCATCGAGGAGCCAGGCCCCATCCCTTCCTCGAACATCCCGCGACCGATGTGGCGCTCGACCTCACCGGTCGGATCGAAGGGTGTGTCGTCGCTCACGAGTCCCCCTCGATCCGCGATAGCTGTTCGTGGTCGGTATCGTGCTCGTGTTCGGTGTTTCGCATCATCTGGGAGTCGAATCGGGGACGATCAGTCGCTCGGTGTGACCGTTCTATCGGTTTCCTGTCGATACGCGCGCCAGTAGCCCTGAGCGTACGCACCGAGGAACATCCCGGCGATCCCGAGCAGGATCGGGTAGTTCCCGATGCCGAGGCTGGCGTACGCCGAGCCCGGACAGAGCCCCGAAATCCCCCAGCCGACGCCGAAGACCGCTCCGCCGAGGAGCACGCTGCGGTCGAAGGATCGCTCGCGTTTGCCGTAGGGATCGCCGGTGAGCGGTGCACGGTCGAGGTGGCGCGTCGCCAGCGTGATGACGGTTCCAGTGACGGCCGCCGCCCCGCCCATCACGAAGAGGAGTCCGAGATCCTCCAACTGGAGGAAATCGAGGACGATCTCGGGTCTCGCCATCCCGCTGTAGGCGAGGCCGAACCCGAACAGCGATCCGCCAACGGCGATCAGCGGCACGAACAGCGGGTGACGGGTGCCGTTCGCGCTCATGGTGTCACCCCGAGCGCCTGCATCGAGAGTGCGGTCCCGATCGCGACTGCCATGAACGTCGCGACGTTCGCGAAGGAGGTCCGCGACAGCGACGCCAGCCCGCTGATCCCGTGGCCGGAGGTACAGCCCTTCCCGATCCGCGTCCCGACACCGACGAGGACGCCACCGCCGAGCAGTCGCCACGGCTGGACATCGGTCGTCCAGCCACCCTCTCCGAGAAGGAGGGCGTAGACGGCCGCGCCGGCGACCATGCTCAGCGTGAAGACGAGCCGCCAGTCACGTGTGGCGAGATACTTCGCCCGGTTGAATCGTGGGATCTTCGAGACGTACGACAGCGTCGACTCGAAGAACGTGCTCGCGCCCGGCGTGATCGCCGTCCCGAGGTAGATGATCGAAACCCCGAGCCCGATGAGGACGCCGCCGATGGCGTACTGGCCGATTCCACGGGGGAACAGCCCCGCGAGCGATGCCTGTCCGATGACCGTCAGGACGTCGAACTGTCCGATCATCGATCAGTCGCTCGTCAGCGCGTCCTGGCTCGCCGCACAGTTGTTGGGGCCCTGTTCGAGCGCGAACGCCTCCTCGTCGGTCGGCTCGCGTTCGCCGAGATTTGTCGCGACGATTGCCTCGTAGTTGCTCGGTCGTGGCGGCATATTCGATTGGACGAGATCGACGAACGCTGCACGGTCCATTCCGAGTGCGTCCATTCGAGATTCGAGATCACCGAGTCGAGCCGTGTACGTGCCGTCGTCGGCCTCGGCGTTCCCGCTGAAGTGGCCTGGAGCAACGACGGTCTCGTCGGGAAGCTCCAGCACACGCTCGTGCAGCGTCTCGTGGAGCTGTTTCGCGGCGTCGGCTGCGCCCTCGGCTCCCGCTTCGAGATCGGGACGAGCGACGCTCTCGATGAACAGACCGTCGCCGGCGAACAGGACGTTCCCGATCCGGTAGGCGGTCATCCCCGACGTGTGGCCGGGCGTGTGAAGCGCCTCGATCTCGGCCTCGCCGACGGCGATCGTCTCGCCGTCCTCGATCGTCGCATAGGCAGTGTCGTCGACGCCGCGCTCGGCGGCGGATGCGGGAAGGAACGCTTCCGCGCTGGTCCCTGCGGCGACACGCCGGTTCCCGCTGATGTGGTCGGCGTGGATGTGGGTGTCGAGCGCGGCCGTGATCTTCGCCCCCAGCGTGCGCGCGTCCTGATGATAGGTGTCGGTGAACGTCCGGAGTGGATCGACGACCGCGGCCTCGTCGCCGCTGACGACGAGATACGAGAGACAGCCGCTGGAGGGCCGCTGGTACTGGACGATCGTGGCGTCGACATCGACGGCGAGTTCGTGGGATTCGTAGAGCTCCGCCCAGCCGTTCATGCCGCGTGCGAGATGGCGCACCCCGTAGCCGCGTTCGTGCAGCAGGCCGGCGACGTACTCGCTCGAATCGCCTTTCGCACAGAGAACCGTCACGTCCCGATCGTCGGGAATCCCCTCGAAGACCTCCTCATCGACGTCGCCGAGCAGGAATTCGAAGTACGGTACGTTCCGGACGGTGACGTTCGGTCCGTCGATGTGCCACTCCTCGAACGCCTCACTCGCACGCGTATCGAGCAGAAATACGTCCTCGTTGTCGTCGATGCGCTCTTTCAGTTCGTTCGGCTCGATCGATTCGACATCGACAGCCGGGTCGGGAAACGTTTCGTCACTCATCGTACCCGCCACTACCCGTTCGATCCCAATAAGCGTTCGTATAGAATAGTGAATTCTATGCAATATAGATCGGTCGAAAATGGGTTGTATGGACTCCTTAGTGGATTCGGTGCAGTCTTCGGGGGTCTTCGAGAGAGGGATGTTCGACAGATGCACAAGACTTTTGCAATACCGAGGTTGTATTGTTCGATGGAGGCAAGACAGAACATGAGCGACGAACACGATACTGCCGAGACGCTCGACGTCAAAGGTGAGAACTGCCCCATGCCGGTCATCGAGACCAAGCAGGCGGCCGACGAGTTGGAGAGCGAGGAGGTGCTCGAAGTGCTCGCGACCGATGCCGGGAGCATGAGCGATATCAAGGGGTGGGCCGGCTCGACCGCGGGCGTCGAACTGGTCGATCAGACCGACGACGGGGACGTGTACAAACACTACGTCCGGAAGACCGCATGACGGCCACCGACGAGATCGGGTCGTGCGCGTCGACCGGTCGATCGACTGAGAGGCGACGATGAGCACGGAGACCCGATCCACCGCTGGCGAGTCGATCGAGGACGGTGCCGGCCTCGAAGCTCGCATCGAGGAGCTCGAAGCCGAACTCGCCGCGATCCGGGACGACGACGATCAGCGGATGGTCATCATCGCGACGAAGGGGACCCTCGACATGGCGTACCCGCCCCTGATCCTCGCTTCGACGGCCGCAGCTTTCGGCTGGGACGTGACGGTGTTTCACACGTTCTGGGGGCTCGAACTCCTCCACGAGGAACACTCTCAGGAGCTGGGCCTGAGTTCGGTCGGCAATCCCAACATGCCGATTCCGAACGTCATCGGGGCGCTTCCCGGCATGGATCGGGCGACCGCGAAGCTGATGGAGCGACGCATCGCCGACAACGACGTCGCGAGCGTCGAAGAGCTCGTTCGGACCGCACTCGATAGCGGGGTCGATCTCCAGGCGTGTCAGATGACGATCGATCTGTTGGACTACGACGAAGCCGACTTCTACGACGGCGTCGAGACGGGCGTCGGCGCGGCGAGCGCCTTCCAGCGCATGACCAACGCCGACATCCAACTCCTCGTCTGAGTCGGCCCGCTCCCACACACCGGATCTCACGAACCGAAAACGATTTTCACGACAGACACAATACTCTACACGATGACGCTCCCCATCGACCCGAGCCAGCTGGACGAAGACGACATCGGTGTGAAACGAACCACCCTGGAGATGAGCCACGAGGACGCGATCGAACACGTTCGGACGGTGTTCACCGACGCGGGCTTCGGCATCCCTGTCGAGTTCTCGCCGTCGGAGCTCCTCAACGAGAAGGTCGACGCCGACCGCGACCCGTACTACGTGCTGGGTGCGTGCAACCCCGCGATCGCCGACCGCGCGCTCGACGCCAGTGAGGACCGAATGGGTGGGCTCTTTCCCTGCAACGTCGTCGTCTGGGAGGAAGAGCCCGGCGTGCAGACCGTCTATCACGTCTCGATCATGCGGATCGCCCGGCTCGTCGGGATGGCTCCGGACGACGACGCGATGGCCGACATCATCGAGGACACCGGCGAGCTCGCCGACGAAGCGTTCGAGGCGCTGTGACGATGGGCTATCACACCTTCGATGCCGACAACGCCGATAAGCTGGAGGAGACGGCGTGGCGCTACCGCTTCCTCTCGGCCGAGGAGCTGCTGTGGGCGATTTCGCCATCGCCGGAGCACGTCGTGGCCGACCTCGGCAGCGGCACGGGGTTTTACACCGACGACGTCGCGTCGCACGCCAGCGAGGTCTACGCAGTCGACGTCCAAGAAGCGATGCACGAGTACTACCGGGAGAAGGGGGTTCCCACGAACGTCGAACCCGTGACGACAGGCATCGAGGAGCTTCCGTTCGAGGACGCGAGTCTCGACGCCGCGTTCTCGACGATGACCTATCACGAGTTCGCGAGCGACGACGCGTTCGCGGAGATCCGTCGGGTGCTCCGGCCCGGGGGACGACTCGTCATCATTGATTGGACGGCCACGGGAACCGGCGAGAACGGCCCGCCGCTCGACGAGCGATACACCGCCGACGCGGCCGCGGACGCGCTCCGTGACCACGGGTTCGAGATCGAGCACGAGACCACCCGTCCGGAAACGTTTCTACTGGTCGCTACGATCGAGTAGCCTCACGTCGGTTTTCACAGTGCCATCGGGGTTGGGTCGTGATGTGGCCGACTCCGCCCACACCACGGGTGTATTTCGCTCCAAAGACGGATTCATCCGACACGTATCGAACGGTCGTCCGGGTTCGGCGTCGCCGGGCGACCACCGAGCACGAACCCGGTGTGTGTCGTCGGCAATACGATTCGTGGACCCGATGAAAACGCCAGAGAAATGTTTATTTGTCCCAATACCGTACAGAAAGCCAGAACCATGTTCGAGACGATCACTGCCAGAGAACTCGCTGACGCACAGGACGAAGGTGTGGACGATTTCATACTCATCGATACGCGCCCGGCGGACAGCTACGAGTCGTGGCGCGTGCCGGGTGCGGTGAACGTCCCGTTCGGGCCGGCGGAGACGCTGGGGACGGACCAGCGCGAGACGATCAGTTCGTTGGCGGACGACAAGCGGATCGTCACGATCTGCGGGAAGGGGGCGACGTCGACGACCCTCGCCGCCGAACTCGACGCCGACGGGTTCGAGGACGTCGCGGTCGTGACAGGGGGAATGCGCGAGTGGAACTCGCTGTATGAGACGGCTCGTGTGGACACGAGGGACGAGGATCTCCACGTCGTCCAGTTCCAGCGCCGGGCGAAAGGCTGTCTCTCCTATCTCGTCGGCTCGAAACGTACGGGCGAGGCGGTCGTCATCGATCCCACGCGACACACCGATCAGTACGTGACAACCGCCGCCGAGCACGGAATGGCGATCACTCACGTTCTGGATACCCACGTTCACGCCGATCATCTCTCCGGCGGACGGGAACTCGCGACACGGCTCAGTGTCCCCTATCACCTCGGCGAACGCGCGACCGAGCGCGACCTCGGCCACGAGTTCGAACCGCTGGCCGACGGCGCGACGATCACGGTCGGTGATACCGAGATCGAAACGCTCGGTGCGCCAGGCCACACCACCGAGATGGTCGCCTACCGCGTCGGTGACGACGCCGTGCTCACCGGCGACAGCCTGTTCTTCGATTCGGTCGGTCGTACGGAGCTCGAATTCGGCGCGGAGGGGGCCGAAGAGGGTGCGGAGATGCAGTACGAGACGCTCCACGACACGCTGCTCGAACTCCCCGGAGCGCTGACCGTCCTGCCGGGCCACGTCACCGTGAACAGCGACGGCACCTACGAGAACGCTTCACCAGGCGAACTCGTCGGGCGATCTCTTGAGGAAGTTCAGGACCGACTCGGCCTCGTCGACCTCGACCGGGCGGCGTTCGTCGAGCGGATGGTCGAGAACGTCCCCGAGAAACCCGACAACTACGAGACGGTGATCGCGATCAACCGAGGTGTCGAGAGGGTCGAGAGCACGCGTGCGGCGACGATGCTCGAGACAGGTGCGAACAACTGCGCGGCCTGAAACGCGCGCCTCACGCCGTCCGCTGGCGTCGGTACGCGACGTAGGAGTAGACGGTGACGTATACGACGGCGAGCAGGATCGGGACGACGACGAACAGGGTGGCGGCTGCGGGGAAGACGAGCCCGCCGAGCGAGAGGACGCCCGACAGTTTCAGCGCGAGCGCGGCGCGGCGGTTGGTGCGTTCCCATACCGTATCGTCGGCGAGCGTCCACGGCGTGCGGACGCCGGCGATCCAGTTCGGTTCGGCGCGCTCGACGAGGAGTCCGCTCGCGTAAAACACCGCAGCGAGACCCGGTGCGAGCGCCGCACCGATAGGTGGCTGGATGCCGAGATTCCAGAGTAGCACGAGTCCGTGGACGTAGAGCAGGAACCACGTCATCCCGGCGGCGAACCACTCGTAGAGCCCGCGAAATTGCTCAACGTTCGCCTTTCGTGGATCAAACTGCGGAGAGACCAGGAGAAGCGCGTACACCCCGGCCGCGAGCACTGGGAGGAGGAACGCACCCGCGAGCCGCGACATCGTGCCGTCGGCCTCGCCGCTCGCGCTCCAGTGGGTCGCCATCCTGGCCGGGAGCTCCGGATAGACGACGACGCTCGCGAGGAACGCGAACACGATCGCTGCAACGCCGACGGTCCGGGGGCGGCGGTGTTTCACGACGCGAGCTACGATTCGTGCCGGTATAAGTTCCCAGTCTGTCACGAGTGTCCGTGAACCATCCTCAACGAGGTCGGCCGATCACCCGTCGAACATCCCGGTCGAGAGATACCGCTCGCCGCTGTCGGGAAAGACGGTGACGACCAGCGGACAGTCATCGTACTCGGTGGCGGCCGCTCCGCTTCCGTCGGCCCGGAGCTCCGTCGGGGCGGGCGGGCAGTCAAGTTTGGGTTCGGCGAGCCGTTCGGCGACCCGCTGGGCCGCGAGGTTCGCTGCGCCGCTCGACTGGCCGACGATGATTCCCTCCTCACGCGCAAGGCGGCGACACTCGGCTTCTGCGGCCTCGATCCCGACGGTTTCGATCGTGTCGATCAGCTCGCGGTCCAGGATCTCACTCACAAACCCAGGGCCCATTCCCTCGAAATCGTCGATTCCCGCTTCCCCGGTCGAGAGCACGGCGTTCGCCTCCGGTTCGACCGCGACGACATCTATTTCGGGGTACTCCTCACGGAGTCGGCTGGCGATCCCGGTGAGCGTCCCACCGGTGCCGACCGCGGCGACGAGGGCATCGACGGTCCGATCGCCGACCTGCTCCGTGATCTCAGCGCCGGTCGTCTCGTAGTGGGAGCGGACGTTCGCCCGGTTCTCGAACTGCCGGAGCTGGACCATTCCCTCGGCTTCGAGTTCGTCGGCACGTGCTTTCGCTTGCTCGATCTCACCGTCCACGAGTTCGAGGTCCGCCCCGTAGGCCGCCATGACCTGCCGCCGTTCTTCCGATTTCGAGGCGGGCATGACGACCGTGAGGTCGTACCCCTTCGCCGCCGCGACGACGGCGAGGCCGATTCCGGTGTTGCCGCTCGTCGGCTCGACGAGACGATCGCCGGGTTCGAGGCTCCCCTCGCGCTCTGCGGCCTCGACCATCGCCTTCGCGGGGCGGTCCTTCGCCGACCCGCCGGGGTTTTTCGACTCGATCTTCGCGGCCACGGTCGCACCCTCGGGCGAGCCGACCTGCACGAGGGGCGATCCGATGGCGTCGAGGATGCTGTCGTCCATTGCGTGGCGATACGGAGCGTGGCCCTAAACCGATGACGGGATCGGTGATTCGTGCGCGACGTGATTTATCGACGTCGTGTGGAGGATGCGGGAAGCCTAAGCACGCCGGCACCGAACGACACCCATGAGCCTCGAAACGATGTCGCCGAATCCCGTCTGGAATCCTGCGGGCTACGAGGACGCGGTCGACGCCGTCGCCGAACACGCCGACGAACTCACCGTCCGAGTCTGGGCCGGCGATTGGTGCAAGGACTGCCGAGCCATCCTCCCGGACTTCGCGGCGGCGCTCGGCGAGGCCGACGTTCCCGAGGAGCGGATCGAAGAGTACGCGCTGGATCAGGACAAGCAGGGCGAACTGGTCGCGGAGTACGGAATCGAGTACATCCCGACGATCGTCATCGAGCACGACGGCGAGGAAGTCGCACGGTTCGTGGAGGACGAACCCGAACCGCCGATCGTCCATCTCGCCGAGCAGCTCGACGCGCCCGAGCCGACGAACTAACGCGGGCTGTCGTCCGTTGGAGTCGATTCCGGATCCGCGTCCGTGTCGGGCGCGAGCCGTTCTACCCACGACAGCGCGTCCTCGACCTCGGTCTGCGGTGGCGAGCAAGTGAACGATCGGCAGACGTACGCCTGTCTCTTATACACATCT
>NZ_AOME01000003.1 GCF_000336935.1 Halococcus salifodinae DSM 8989
TAGCTGCTCGGCGAGATGGACGATCGGCGGCGAAGTGATCCAGCGCGAGCAGGACATCGACCGCTACCCCAGTGCTGGAGGGCGTCGACTGGTCGTCGAGTTCCTGGGGCCGCGCGACGAGCGACTCCCCGGTCTGTGGGGTGAAATAGAGCGTTTCCTCGTCGGAGTCCCAGAACTCCGTCTCGATCGCGCGCGCGAGATCGAGCGCGAACGCGAGGTGGTCGACCTCGCCGGTGGCCTCGTAGCAGTTGAGTGCGCCGCGCGCGAGGAACGCGTAATCCTCGAGATAGCCCTCGATCTTCACGTCCCCGTCCTTGTAGCGCCGCTGAAGGCGTCGTTTCTCGTCGTTCCAAAGGTGTTCGTGGACGAATTCGATCCCCGCGACGGCGGTGTCGGCAAAGCGCGCGTCGAGTGCGAGCCCGGCCTCGGCGAACGCCGAGATCATCAGGCCATTCCATCCAGCCAGAACCTTCTCGTCGCGTTCCGGGCGTTCGCGTTCGGCGCGCGCCGCGAACACCGCCTCGCGGGCGCGTTCGAGCTCCGCACTGACCTCTTCGGTGGTGGTGTCGTGTTCGTCCGCGAGATCCTCGATTTCGGTGCTCACCGTCAGCACCGTCTTCCCGTCTTCGAAGTTCCCTGCCTCGGTGACGCCGTAGCGCTCGCAGAACAGGTCGGCCGCGAACTCGTCGTCGACTGCGTCGTGGACTCCATTGGGTGTCCAGACGTAGAACGCTCCTTCCTCGCGCTCGCCGGACTCGTCCTCGCTCTGGGCGTCGAGCGTGCTGAAAAACCCGCCGTCGGGATGGCGAAGTTCGCGTTCGACGAATCCCAGGGTCTCGCGCGCGACCTCGGCGTAGCGCTCCGCGCCCGTCCGACGGTAGCCCGCGAGGTACGCCCGCGTGAGTTCGGCGTTGTCGTAGAGCATCTTCTCGAAGTGAGGCACCGTCCACTCGCGGTCGGTGGTGTATCGGTGGAAGCCGCCGCCGGCGTGATCCCGGAGTCCGCCCTCGCTCATCGCGTCGAGCGCCTCGTGGGCGACCTCGTCGAAACTCTCTCTCCCGGTTCGTTCGGCGGCGCGCATGAGAAGATGGAGCCGGCCTGTCTGCGGGAACTTCTGGCCGTGGCCGAATCCTCCATACTCGCGATCGGCGTTTTCGACTGCCTGCTGGGCGGCGGTTTCGAGCAGGTCGCTATCCGGGACCTCGCCTGGCTGTTCGGGCGTCGCCTCCAGTTCGCCAGCCATCGCGCCCGCCCACTGGTCGGCGCGACCCTCGATGTCCTCGCGATCGTTCTCCCACGATTCCGCGATCGAGTCGAGAAGGTCGAGGAAGCCAGGCTGACCCCGTTTCTCGTCGCGGGGGAAGTACGTCCCGACGTAGAACGGTCGGCCGTCGGGCGTGAGCCATACCGACAGCGGCCAGCCGCCCTGGCCCGAGACCATCCCACAGATCGTCTGATAGAGTCGGTCGAGATCGGGTCGCTCCTCGCGGTCGACCTTGATCGGGACGAACTCGTCGTTGAGCCGCTCGGCCACCCTCTCGTCCTCGAAGCTCTCGTCCTCCATGACGTGACACCAGTGACACGCCGAGTAGCCGATCGAGAGGAAGATCGGGACGTCGCGCTCGCGGGCGGCGTCGAGTGCGTCGTCGTCCCACGGCTGCCAGTTGACGGGGTTGTCGGCGTGCTGGCGGAGATACGGCGACTGCTCTTCGTCGAGCCGGTTTCGGTCGGTGACGCTCATGATGCGGCGTACGCACCGATCACGGGTAAACACTGGCTCGTCGTTCGCTGCGGCGTCAGCCGGCAGCAGTTTCTTTGCGGCTGCGGACCCAGCATCGAGGATGGTGGATCACATCAGCCGCGAGCAGGCAGAGGCGTGGCTCGACGAGAAGGTCGTCCAGGGGATCGAGCACGAAACCACCGACGGCGCGGCGTTCAACCTCCAACTCCAGCTCTCTCGACTCCCACTTCACGTCATCAAGGAGGAGACGTGGGGGCCGTTGCGGGTGGTCGGAGAGTGTACGTTCGACACCGATCGCGTCGCAGCGCTGGTCGAAGACGACGAGGACCGCCAGGAACTGCTCGCTCGCCTCAACCCCATCCTCGCGACCGCACCGGGGTTTTACACCTTCCTCGACACCGAGGGCGATCCGTGTGAGTTCCCCGCAGTCCACTCGATCCTGCTCGAACACCGGCTCTACCCTGACGGTGCGAGCCAGCAGGCAGTGATGGATTCGGTGATGGCGACTGCAGCCACGATGCGGTCGATCCAGAACACCGCCGCCGCGCTCCGGAATCAAGCCATCCGAACTGCGGATGCCGAGGGTACCGAGCAGTAGTGGCCGTCTCGACGGTGTCGGGGATCCACGACGGATCCAGTTCGCGGGCGGTCGGCCGACGACGAGAATTCCCTCTCAGACGCCGAGTTCGAGCGAGAGCGTCTCGATGTGGACGATTTCGTCGTCCTGGAGCATCTCGACGATCGTCTGGTGACCGGTCGGCTCCGATTCGAGCCCGGTGATCGTGACGCGGTAGCCGGCGTCGAGCGCCCCCTCGAAGAAGGCGAACGCGGTCGGTGCATCCAGATTGTGGAGGTCGACCGTCAGCGTCCCGTCGTCGAGATCGTCACGAGCGGCGGTCAGCTCGTCGGCAGCGTCTTCGAGCTTCCGATCGCCCATGTCGATGGTCACGTCTGCCATACCTGGGTGTCTCGGCGGGCAATCATAAACGTGGGGCCGGCGTGACGCGGTGTCTCGAAGGACAACGCTTAGGTCGCCCCGGTCGGCGTATCGCGCATGAGCGAGACAGTTCTGGTCGTCGGCGGCGGCGGGCGCGAGCACGCCATTGCGCGTGCCCTCGCCGACACGGACGCGACGCTGTACGCCTGTGCGACGAACCGAAATCCGGGCATCGCGGGCCTTGCCGCGGGGTTCGAGACGCTCGACACCACCACCCCGCAGGCTGTCGTCGCCTACGCCGAGGAGGTCGGGGCGACGCTCGCAGTCGTCGGGCCCGAAACACCCTTGGAGGCGGGTGTGGCCGACGCGCTCGCCGATGCCGGGGTGTTCCCATTCGGGCCGCGCGCCGAGGCGGCGCGGATCGAGACCGACAAGGCCTACCAGCGGCGGTTCATGCGCGAGCACGACGTTCCTGGCTGTCCGACGTTCGAGACGTTCGACGACATGGAGCGCGCGTGCGGGTACATCGACGACCACGACGGTGATCTCGTGGTGAAGCCCGCGGGGCTGACAGGTGGAAAGGGCGTCCGCGTGATCGGTGATCAAGTGACTCCCGCAGAAGCCAAGGAATACCTCCGCGACTCCGATTACGACCGCGTGGTGCTCGAAGAGCGCCTCGTTGGCGAGGAGTTTACTGTTCAGGCGCTGGTGGCGAACGGCGATGTCCGCACGACTCCGGCGGTTCAGGATCACAAGCGCGCCTACGAAGGCGACGAGGGGCCCAACACGGGCGGGATGGGGAGTTACTCCGACAGCGGGCCCGAACTCCCGTTCATGACCGAGGACGATTACCGCGCGGCCGTCGGGGTCGTCGAAGAGACGGTCGCAGCGCTCGACGATTATACTGGTGTGCTCTACGGGCAGTTCATGCTGACCGCCGACGGTCCGAAGGTGGTGGAGTTCAACGCGCGCTTCGGCGATCCCGAGGCGATGAACACCCTTCCGGTGCTCGACACTGGCCTTCTTTCGGTGCTCACTTCGGCGCGCGACGGTGACTCGCTGCCGACCCTCGAGTTCGCGCCGCGGGCCACGGTCTGCAAGTACGCGGTGCCCGAGGGCTACCCCACCGATCCGGATGCGGGGGCAGAGATTCAGGTCGACGAGGGTGTCGTCGAGACGATCAACCAGCGGTTCGCCGCCGATGCCGACGCCGGCGGCGGCTCGGCGGTCGCGGACGGTGGAACGTCGCCGCGAGTCGAACTCTACTACGCCAGCGTCGACGGCCGCGACGACGGGATCTACACCACCACGTCGCGGGCGTTCGCGGTAGTCGGGATCGCCGACACCATCGCAACCGCCGAGGAGATCGTCGACGAAACGCTGACCGAGGCCGGCACCGACGGGCTCCGGGTCCGCCACGACATCGGCACGACAGCGCTCGTCGAATCCCGTGTCGAGCACATGGATGAACTGCGGACCGAGTAGGTTCGTCCCGTCGCGTGCGTGGTGGTCTGCGGATTCAAGACCCCAGCGGCTGAACGGTCCGTCGTGACCGACGACACCGACTCCCGCCGGGATCGGACGACCGTGCATCCGACGCCCGGCGCGCGGAACTCGCTCCAGCACTGGCCCGAGGCGAGGTCGCTGTGGCGAATCGTTCACAACTATCTGTTCGTCCTCGTCGCGCGACTCGCACCCTTCCTCCGGGTGAAAAACTGGGCGCTCCGGCGGATCGGCGTCACGGTCGGTGAGGGGGTTTCGTGGGCGCTCGAAGCCACGCCCGACGTGTTCTGGCCCGAGCTCATCACGATCGAGGACCACGCCATCGTGGGTTACGACGCCACCCTGCTGTGTCACGAGTACCTCCAGGACGAGTACCGCACCGGCGAGGTAGTCGTCGGCGAGCGTGCGATGATCGGCGCTGGCGCGATCGTCCTGCCTGGTGTCGAGATTGGAGCCGAGGCGCGTGTGGCTGCAAACTCCCTTGTCGCCGAGGACGTGCCGCCCGGCGCGACGGTCGCTGGCGTCCCGGCGACGGAGGTGTGATAGCGGCTGCGGTGGCGGTGCGGTTGCGGTGGCTGGGTGGTTGCGGTGCGGTTCCTGGCGGATGAAGGGCGAACGAACGAAGTGAGCGAGGGCTTCGGCGGTGCTGTGCGGTGTAGTTGCGGTCCTCGGTGTCTCGACGAGCAAAGCGAGTCGAGGCTCAGGAGAGTTTACTCTCCTGGTGGATCGAGGGCGAGGCCCGCTTTGCGGGCCGAGGGCTCGGGCGGTGCTGTGTGGATGCGGCGAGCGCCAGCAGTTCTACCGTGAGCGAACGGGGAGCGAATACGACCCGTGAGCGACCGCAGGGAGCGAGCGCACCCGACGTGGTTCGAGAGAGCGAAGCTCTCCCGCCACTGAGCGGGAGCAAAGCTCCCGCGAGGTCCGAAAGAACAGCGTTCTTTCGGGATGCCGAGACGGCTTCGCCGTCTCGTAGCAAGTAAAAACGTTCAGCGGACGCGAACGACGCCCGTCCGAAAGATCCGGTGGTTCGGGATGATGAACTCCTCACCGTCGTTTTCGACGTGGGTGACGAACACGTCGACCTCCTGAACCACGCCGTGCATGTCGTCGACGCGGACCTCGTCGCCGATGGCGTAGGGTTGGTTGAGCAGGAGGTAGGTCCCTGCCGCTCCCGCCGCGAGGAGGTCCTTGCCGGCGAGACCGCCGAGGAAGACGACGCCGAAGACGTAGGCCGCGAGCAGCACGATGAGCGCGTCGTCGGCGACGCCGATCTGGCCGAGCGCGACCAGCGCCGCGATGTAGATCACGCTGTATTTCACGACTCCCGGTACCAGACCGAGCGCTCCCGTCGAGGTGAACTTGTAGTTACCCAGTCGCTCGGCGACCCGTAGCTCCGCCCGATCGGCGAGGATCAGCCCGACGATCACGATGAGCGTGGCGATAAAGAGGTCCGGCAGGAAGTCGATGAAGTCGATCAGATAGCTCTGGATGTCGAACAGCGCGGCGACGCCCAGCGCGAGCACCGCGGCGAGAACGAAGACGAACAGGCCGATCGCGAGTATGGAGGATTCGGCCACGGCCANTAGGGCGCGCTCGACGAGGATCACATCGAGGAGGGCGACGAGGTGGCGTGTGCGACCAAGCTGTTCGACGACGTGATCGACAGCGTGAGCACGAGATCGAGATTCCGGGTGAGGAGGTCCTGTACCACGGACTGGGCAAGCAGCGCCATCAGTACTCCTCCGGATCGAGTTCGAGGATCAGCTCGCCGCCCTTGAACGCCCGCACCAGTCGGTCGCTCTCGCTCAACACGACCGCGGTCGCGTTGGTGTCACGCGTGATCGATCCCGCGGCCATGTGTCGTGTCCCGAGCCCCTTCGGGATGTCGACGCCCTCCGCGCTGGGTTCGAGATAGCGGTACGCCGAGACGATCTTCCCACCGTCACTGATGACGAACGCGCCGTCGAGTCGCGAGAACTCCTTCAACATCACGTTCACGATCGGATCGCCGACGTGGACGTGGGATTTCTCGAAGGGGTTGTAGCTCAGCGGCCGGGACTTGTTCATCACCTTGCCGGCGTCGCCGATGACGAACAGCGCCCCGACCGGCTTTCCTTTCTGGCCCTTCTGCCCGAGTTCGACCGCCACGTCCAGCACGTCCCGAATCACTTCGGGATCGCCTCTGGAGTTGGTGAACAGGTCGTAGACGCCCGACTGGTCGAGGTCGCCCGCCCGCGCCCGGCTCACGCTGTCGATCACGTCGTCGAACAGCTTGGTCGCACACGCCACCTCGTCGCCCTCCTCGATGTGATCCTCGTCGAGCGCGCCCTCGATTCCGAACCGGATGCGCTCGGAGAGGTCGGCGAACTCGAGCGGGAGTTCGACGTACCGCTCCGCGCCGACCCCGTTGTCCGGCGCGACCACGATCGTCGAGATGTCCTCGACCTCCTGACACCGCTCGTAGTACGAGGAACTCGGCGAGAACAGGAGCACAGTTTCGACCTCGTCGACGATGTCACCGAGGAGGTCGCGTACAGTCGCCATTACCCGATACGGGCCGCCGGGGCCGCAAAAAGGTTTGTGACACGGCTTCGCGTACTTGGAGGCTACTTCTGACGATAGTTCGTCCACAAGCGGTTCATCAGAAAAAGTGACGCGCGGGACCGGATTCGAACCGGAGCAAGACATTCCTGCTCGCCTCGCTTCGCTCGGCTACGCGGGCTGTGACTTGCAGGGTTCAAATCGCTCCTGCTCGCTCGTTCCGTTCGCTACGCTCACTCCACTCACTGCGCGGGACCGGATTTGAACCGGCGGACCTCTACAGGACAGCGTCCTAAGCGCTGCGCCGTTGGCCTGGCTTGGCTACCCGCGCGCAGTACCGCCTTCCCGGGAGCGCAAAAAGAACCTGTCGTTTACTGGCCCGCAAGGCGGTTCTTGATCGCGTCGGCCACGCCCTCGCTGTGTTCGGCATCACTGAGGACGGCGAGTTCGTCGTCAGTGTGGATCGTTCCGTTCTCGACGACGCTCGCGCAGATCCCGCCGCGTTTGTTCTTGAGCGCGCGGGCGACACCCTCCTCGTCGGCGACCTGCTCGACGTGGGCACACGGCGGGCGTGGGCGGGTCCCCTCGAAGGTCACGTCGCCAACGGTGAACTGGCGGTTGAGAAGGTCGTGGACCGAGACGCCGCTGGTGACGACGTTCCGACGGTGTCGCCCGTCGGTGAGGTCGATGTCGAACTCCGCCTTGATCTCCTGAATGGCCTCGCGTTCGATGAATGTGACCTCGCACTCGTCCAACCCGGAGTAATAGCCCGTGCCCTTCATGTACCGATCGCCGCGCAGTCCCTGACGTTCGACGGCCTCGATCTGCTCGACTGCCTCCATCGGCTGCGATCCCTCCGGCGTGGTGTAGATCGTCTCGACGGTCGCTTGCATGGCGAACGAAGGGGAGCGGATCGGATAGACCTTCGCTTCACGAACGTTTAGGGGCCGTCGGTCCCGAGGTCAGGCATGTACCGGGCGCGTGATCGGGTCGAAAACGAAGCGTGGCTCGAGGATCTCGACGACGCTGCCGACGCGCTCGACCTCGACGCGGCCGCGCGCGAACGCGCGACCGACCTGTTCCTCTCGACGGTCCCCGACGGCGAGCGCTCGAAACCGGCGGCACTTGCGGCCAGCCTCTACGCTGGCGGGCTGATCGCGGGCGACCGGCGATCCCAGCGTGCGGTCGCGGAGGCGGTCGGCGTCGCTCGGCTCACGATCCAGCAACGCTGGCGACCGCTGCTCGACGAGGCAGGACTCGATCCGCCATCGTGGTGATTGAGACCAGTCGACAGCCTCACTCGGGTCGCGGACGCCCTTCGTGCTCAGGCGTGAGCGCTCCATATTGATCGATCTCGCCCCGGACGACTCGTGTGCTCGAAATGATGTCGCCGTCCTCGGCGTGGGCGTGATCGACCACCTCGATGTCGAGCGGGTCGAGCCCGTTCTCGCGGCGGATCTCGTTCACCCGCTCGCCGCCCGCTTCGGTTTCGGGCGAGACCACAAGCACGTCGAACTCCTCCTCGGTCGCGATTCCGGTCGGTTCGTCGAGGCGGCGGATCTCGTACGTGCGGTCGTGGCGGTCGGCGAGTGCGGCGAGCTCGGCGTCGAGGTTCTCCCGGCGTTTCTCGAACGGACGGACGTACCGCTCCTCGTGTCTGGTCTCGGCGGCGAGGTCGTCGCTGGTCAGCCCGACGGTGACGTCGCCACGCTCGAACGCGTGCTCGAACAGCCGGCGGTGGCCGTCGTGGACCGGATCGAACGTCCCGCCGAGCGCGACATCCATACCCGGCGGAGGCGTGCCCACGATTTAGTGGCTTCGACTCCACGATCGATCGGGCAATACACCCCTGGCCGGCTATCGAGCGCGCTACGCCCTCGAAGAACGATAGGTAGCTTCCAAACCACGACCGGGACTGCCGCCGACCGACGCTCGCCGCACTACTCGCTGGTGTCGTCCGACTCGTCGCCACGTGTCTCGTCGCTGGCCGGCGTCTCGTCGCTCGCTTCGTCGGCTTCCTCGACGGTGATCGTCACGGGATCGCTCCGCGAGGTGCGACGAGTCGGCTCGGAGCGTCCGTCCGGGAGCGGATCGAGGCCGAGTCTGGTGTCGAACTCGTCCCGAACCCGATCGATCATCACGCCGACGAGCTCGCTCGGCGGGATCGCGGTGTACTCGAACGCGTCGTCCTCGCTGTCCGTGGTTCGAGTGTGTCGCTCGACGACATCGTCGTCACGGAGCTCGGCGAGCATCTCACGGACCGAGTCGGGGTACAGCCCGGTGCCCGCTGCGATCTCCTCGGCGGTCGCCGACGGACGACGACGCACCTCCACGTACACCCGGGCGGCCCGATCGGTGTCGAGCGCCGTCGAGAGCAGCTCCACGATCCCCTCGTCGAACTCCTCGGTCCCCTCGCTCCGGTCGTCGTCCGTTCGATTCACCGCGTCGGTCGCGGCGCTGTTCGATCGCTGACGGTCAAGCTCCGCGCGCACGTCGTCGGGTTCGATCTCGTCGTCTGCGTTCTCGTCGCCTGTGTCGTCGGTGGGCGCGTCGTCGGCGGTCATAATCGTTTGAACCAGCCGCTCGCGGGATAAAAGACTTCCTCGCCTACAACATGAGCGCCGCACACACGGCGTCGAGACCCCCCTCACGCCGGTAACGTCGTTGGGCCGTCGCGCCGCTTTCGGCATCGAGGAGCCTGCGAATCCCCTCCACGCCGAGCCGGTCGGCCTCGCGGTCGACGACGGCTTCGAGACCGATCGTTCCGGCTCCGTCGCGATCGATGAACGTCGCGTCGTGGCCGTCACGCAGCGCGCGCCACTTGTTCTCGTCGAGGAGTTCACGCCGGAGTCCGCCGTCCCCGACTGTGTTTGCGCCGCCCCCGCTCGATCGGTACGCCGCCCAGGGGTCCGGGTCGTCCTCGTAGCGTTCGGCGAGGTCGAGCACGAGCGCGTGGGCATACTCGACGAACGCGATCACCCGTTCGGGGTCGGCCTGGCCATCGGGCGCGCGGAGCTCGACGGTGCCGTGACCGGTGTGCGGCCGGACGTCGTACCAGAGTTCGCCGCGATCGGCGATCGAGCCTTCTTCGACCATCAGCCGTTCGAACCGGGCGTACTCCTCGTAGCCCGCGAACGCGGTCGGCATCCCGGTGTTGGGGAGCCCCTCGAAGATCTTCGCGCGCGCCGACGCGAGACCGGTGTCGTACCCTTCCCAGTACGGGGAGTTCGCCGACAACGCCAGCATGATCGGCATGTACCATCGGAGCTCGTTCGCGACCCACGTCGCCTTCTCGGCGTTGTCGACCCCGACGTGGACGTGGACTCCGGCGGTGGTGTTGCGGTGCTGTGGATACCGAATCCGATCGAGCTGCGAGCGATAGCGGGGTTTCTCGGCGTGTTCGAGTTCGCGCCACCGGGCAGCGGGGTGGAGACCTGCTGCCGCGATATCGTAGCCGTGCGCCGCGGCGTACTCGACCAGAGCCTCCTGAACGGTAACGATCTGTTCGCGCGCCTCGTCGAGTCCCTCGCAGGTCGGTGTCTGCGTCTCGACGATGAACTTGAATAGCTCGTGGTCGAGACGGCCGTCGAGCACGCCGGGTGGCTCGCTCTCGTAGACGAGCTCGTCGGTGGCCGACGTGGGGCGGCCCGCGTCGTCGACGACGTAAAACTCTTCTTCGACGCCAAGCGTCCCCATCCGAGTGAAGTTCTCGGCCGAACCCACGTCCATCTCGCCCGTGATACCGGGCCACCGGATTAAAGCTGCAGGTTTTGCACCCACCTTTTGCTGCGCTCATTCGCTCCCTTCGGTCGCTCACTCGCTGGCAAAATGTGGATCAAAAGCCTCCTCCTTCCCTCCGGTCAGTCGTCGGCCCGCTCGTTCGCTCCGCTCTCTCGCGGTCGAATCACTGACTCACCGCAACCACACCGCCGAAGCCCTCGCCGCGCGCTCCCTTCGGTCGCTACTCACTCGCTTCGCTCGTTCGCGCGTCTCGCCCTTCATCCACCAGGAACGCCTCGCCGCCACGGCCGCCTCCGCACCACGACCGCACCGCCGCGGCTGCCGCACCGCAGCCGCTACGACGTGACGACTTCGATCTCGTGGCCGTCGTGGTCCTTCGTGAACGCGTACTGGTGGTCACAGGATTCGGGATCGCGGTAGTCCTCGGCGTCGCGGGTCATCAGCGTCTTCCACGCGTCGTCGAGATCGTCGGCGCGAACCGCAACGTGACCCCACGCGTCGCCCATCTCGTAGGAGCGTCCGTCGTAGTTGTAGGTGAGTTCGACGCTCATCGCCTCTTCGGCCGCGTCTTCGGGTTCGACGAAGTAATTCGCGAAGTCGTCGGACTCCCACCGTCCCCCCGGAAGCTCGTCGTACTCGAACTTCCGCGTCCAGAAGCCGAGGCTTCGGTCGGCGTCCTCGACGCGCATCATGGTGTGATCGAGACTCCAGCGCGCGCCGTGATCGCGCTGGACGATCTCGATCTCGTGGCCGTCGGGATCTTTCACGAACGCGTAGCGCCCGCCGCAGGATTCGGGGTCGCGGTAGTCCTCGACACCCTCGTCCATCAACTCGTCGTAGGCGGATTCGAGCTCCCCCTCCGGCACGCGGACCGCGATGTGGCCCCACGCGTCGCCCACCTCGTAGGAGCGTCCGTCGTGGTTGTACGTGAGTTCGAGCAGCGCGCCCTCGTCGTGGACTTCCTCCGGGCCCATGAACACGTTCGTGAACGTGTCGGCCTCCCAGCGCCCGTGTTCGACGTAATCGAGGTGGTCGCTGTACCAATCGATCGACGCTTCGAGGTCTTCGACCCGGATCATCGTGTGGTCGAGGGTTGCGTCCATGCACCGCCGTTCGCCTTCCGGAGCGAAAAGACTACTGGCGTACACCGAATGTCACGGTGGGCGGTCCCGCGGTACGATCTCGTGAAACGCTACTGCTGTCTGGGTTTCGTCGCACCGACGATTTCGTCCGTCGAGACGATCGTGGCGAACTCCCCGTCGAGATGTGCCAGCGCCGTGCGGTGGACTGTCTCAGCGTCGAACGCCTCGCCGTCGAGCGTCCGGTCGAACGTCGCCGTCGCGTCCCGGACGAGCAATACGTCGAACCGACGGTTTTCGGCCATTCGCGTCGTCGTCGACACGCAGTGGTCGGTCGTCAGACCACAGACGACGAGGTGCTCGTGTCCGCGCTCACGGAGCCACGACTCCAGATCGGTGTCGACGAACGCGCCGTTGACGCACTTCGTGAACTCGGCCTCGCCGTCACGGGGTCCGAGCCCTTCCTCGTACTGGAATCCGGGCGCGTCGCGCCGGAGTGGCGACGACGGTTCCGTCGAGTCGTGGCGGACGTGGACGATCGGACGGTCACGTTCGCGCCAGGCTGTGAGCAGTCGCACCGCGTTGCGTTCGGCGTCCGGGTTGTTGCGAGTTCCCCACGCCGGATCGGCGAACCCCTGCTGAAAATCGACGAGCACCAATACGGGCTCCCCGGCGCTATCGATCGTCATCGGACGGGATTTGGCGACGAACCGTGGGCTGCCAGCCGTCGGTCGGGACCGCGCAGTCGACCGGATTTGGGATGCTCGCGAGTGACGGTGATCGGGGGCTCTGCCGGCGCTTGCGACGAATCTTCCGACAGCATGTACTGTGGCCACTCCCGATCGCCCTCGATTCCCCAGTCGCCGAGGTCGGCGTGCGGACAGACGCCGTCGTAGCCGTCGAGACGATCCTGGATGAGGTCGCGGGCCTGCTGTCCCGCTTTCGTCTCCGCCGTCACGCCGAGGTTCTCGAACAGCGCGCGCGGCTGGAACGTGATCTCCAGTCCGATCGGGGAGTACCGGCTCTTTCGCTGCTCGTAGAACGGCGCGCGACAGGTCGGAAACATCGGCTCCCCGCCGAAGCAGAACTCCCAGTGGCGATCGTCGGGGTCGGTCGGAATCTCCTCGGGCCACGGCTCGGGATCGTGGACGTGGAGGAACTGGAGCACGTGCCAGAGGTGTTCGTGGTACTCGTGTTCCGCGAACTCCCCGTCAGGCGGCTCGAAGAACGCGACCAGCGAGGCGCGATCGTTGTGGTCGCGATAGGTGTCGACGTAGTCGAGCAGCGTCCGTCCGAGATCGAGCAGCGCGTCCTTCTCAGTCATCGAGGGGACTGCGGTGTACAGTGGCTCGCCGTTCCGGACCGACTCGGCACCGAAAAAGCAGGGAAAGGGAGTGCCGTTTCGTTCGCCCAACAGCCCGTCGCGAAAGGAGTGCCAGTGGGCGGCGACCCAGTCGGGCGCGTCCCCGCTCGCGACGCGCTGCTCGACGGTTGCCTGGTCGCGGAGCCGACCGACTACCCGGTCAGTCATGGTCGTATGCAGGTGTTCTGCGGGCTTTTATCCATCGCTTCCCGCTGATTGCCCTTTCACCGGTTCGATGGTATCGCCGGCATTGATCCGGCCGGTGGCGACGATACGACACCGAAGGCCGCCGCGATGGACGAGCGCCTCGCGGACGCCCGACGTTCCGAGATGCTGTTCCAGATACGAACACGGCTCGCAGAGTTCGACGCCGAGACACGTCGCCTCGCCGACCCGGAATCGCCGATTCACGTAGTGATTGAGTCGAACGTTCTCGGTGGTGATGTTCCGACGGTGCGCCCCCGGTTCGAGTTCGATCCCATCGTCGCGCTCGACGGCTGCGAGGGCCTCGCTCTCGATGAGCGTGAGATCGCCGCCCGTCCGCTCGGCGAACGTGCCCGTGTCGCTGAAATATCGATCGCCCCGGAGTCCGGCATCGGCGACGGCCTCGACCGCCGCGACCGACTCCGGCTCGGCCCCCTGCTCACTGGCGACGTGAATCGATCGCACGTGACCACACATACCCACTGGAGAGCCCGGTTCGTCTTATAGCTGATCGAAGCGTGTGGGTTCCCAGCGCAGTCGATGGCGAGACGGATCAGCGACGCCGCACGGCCGGCCAGTAGCACCACCACGCGATCGTGAGCACGAGCACCGGGCCGAGCGGGAGAGCGAGGCGACCGATCCCCCGTGAGAGCCCGACGGCGACGGTGGCGTGGCTCAGCCCTGTGAGGACGACCAGCCCGCCGGTCACACGCGGATCCTCGCGCCACACGACGCCGACGAGGGCGCTCGCGAGTGCCGCGAGGTAGCACCCAACGCTCACCGGCCACGCCTGGAGATATCTCGGCAGCGCCGCGAACCCGCGCGCGAATCGGAGGTAGTCGTCGAGCGGCGTGAGATGGAGCGGGTTCGCGTTGACGAGGCCAAACGAGAAGAGCAGCGTCACCTCGCTTCCGACGAGCACGGTCCACGGGACGAGGCCGAGCGCGAGTAGAACCAGCAGTCGGCGGCGCGGTGCGGGCGTGGCGGGCGAAGCGGATGCGGTGGACCCGCTGGACGCGCCGGCCATCACCGGCGCGCGACGATCCGGAGCACGTCCTCGTCTTCGAGTTCGTGGTCCGTCCCCACCTGCTGGTCGTCGTGTTTCGCGCTCGGTCCCGATAGCCGCCCGAATCGGAATCGGTCTTCGAGTTCGCCGCCAAGCTTCTCGCAGGCATCCCCGACCGTCTGGCCCGCGCGAAGCAGCAGCGGTTCCTCGTAGTCCGTCCCGCGGCCGGGCTTGTCCATGTAGATACGGATGAGGTCGAGTTGCTGCCAGATCCGTTCACGGAGCGTGTCGAGCCCTTTCTCGGCCTCGGCGCTGATGAAGATCGCGTCGTCGGGGTCGATGTCGTGGTCACGGAGATCGCTATTGACGGTTTCGAGATAGTCGGGCTCGATCAGGTCGGCCTTGTTGACCGCGACGAGCGACGGGAGATACACCCGGTTGTCGAGCACCCCATCGAGCAGGCGATCGATGTCGACTGCCTCGCTCACCGCGACATCGGCGTTGACGTAGTCGCGCTCGCGGAGCACCTCCCGGACGGTGTTCTCGTCGAGTTCGACCTCGGGGGCCATGGTGACGTCGATCCCACCCTTCCCTTTGGGGGTGATCCGGACTTTTGGGGGTCGGGTGTCGAGTCTGATCTTGTTCTGGTAGAGCTCCTTGCTGAGTTTGGCGTACGCCTGGATCTCGAACACCGAGAGCACGAACACCACGAGGTCGGCGGTCCGAATCACCGAGAGCACTTCCTGACCGCCACCCCGGCCGCCCGCCGCACCCGCGATCAGTCCGGGCACGTCGAGGAGCTGGATGTTCGCGCCCTTGTGTTTCAGCATCCCGGGGTTCACGTCGAGGGTCGTGAACTCGTAGGCCCCCACCTCGCTCTCGGCGTTGGTGAGCGCGTTCAACAGCGTGGATTTGCCGGCGCTCGGCATGCCGACGAGCGCCACGGTCGCGTCGCCGGTCTGTTCGACCGAGTAGCCCTGGCCGCCGCCCGCCGAGCTCTGATTCTCGAGCTTCTCCTTTTTCTCGGCGAGCTTCGATTTCAACCGGCCGATGTGGGCCTCGGTCGATTTGTTGTACGGGGTCTCCGTGATCTCTTCGCGGAGCTCCTCGATCTCCCCTTCGAGTCCCATCGGGTAGTGGTGAGCCGTGGGCGTCGAAAAGTCCTTCCTTCCGGGTCGGGAACGGGCCGACCGCGTGACGAAAGACAATCCTTAACCTCGCGGCGGCGGTTTCCGGAAGCATGGCTGGAACCATCGAAGTCCTCGTTCCTGGCGGGGAGGCCGATCCAGGACCGCCGCTCGGGCCGGAACTCGGTCCGACGCCGGTGGACGTGCAAGCGGTAGTCAGTGAGATCAACGACCGTACCGAAGCGTTCGACGGCACCGAAGTCCCCGTCACCGTCGAGTACGACGACGACGGCGCGTTCGAGATCGACGTGGGCGTTCCCCCGACCGCGGCGCTCGTCAAGGACGAGGCCGGTTTCGAGACCGGCTCCGGCGAACCCCAGAAGAACTTCGTCGCCGACCTCTCGGTCGATCAGGTCAAACAGATCGCCGAGCAGAAACAGTCCGACCTGCTCGCGTACGACACCGCAAACGCCGCGAAAGAAGTCGCCGGCACCTGCGTCACCCTCGGCGTCACCATCGAAGGCGAGGACGCACGCACCTTCGACGACCGGGTCGACGACGGCGAATACGACGAGACGCTCGCCGAATCGTAGCTTCCACCGACCGCCGTTGCGGATCGACTGCGGAACCGCTTCGACGGCTTTAAGGGTCGCATCGGTCTTTTCCTAACCGAGGCAGGTAGCGCCTGTTTCACGCCGTAGCAGCCACGAAGGCGTACTACGGAGGTGGATAATGGCAGATCAGGACATAGAGGAGGCCGTGACGCGCGCGCTTGACGAGGCCCCACCGCGGAACTTCAGTGAGACGGTGGACCTCGCAGTCAACCTGCGTGATCTCGACCTCAACGACCCATCGAACCGCGTCGACGAGAGTATCGTTCTTCCGGAAGGAACCGGCCAAGAGACCCGCATCGTCGTGTTCGCCGAGGGCGAGACCGCCCTCCGCGCCGAGGAGGTCGCCGACGACGTGCTCGACGGCGACGATCTCGAAGAGCTCGGCGACGATGACGACGAAGCGAAGGATCTCGCCGGCGAGACCGACTTCTTCATCGCCGAAGCGGGACTGATGCAGGACATCGGTCGCTACCTCGGGACCGTTCTCGGTCCGCGGGGGAAGATGCCGACGCCGCTCCAGCCCGACGACGACGTCGTCGAGACGATCGAGCGGATGAAAAACACCGTGCAGCTCCGGAGCCGCGACCGACGAACGTTCCACACCCGAGTCGGTGCCGACGACATGTCCGCGGCGGAGATCGGGGACAACATCGACGTCATCGTCCGGCGACTGGAGGCCGACCTCGAAAAGGGACCCCTCAACATCGATACGGTGTACGTCAAGACGACGATGGGCCCCTCGGTGGAGGTGGCCTAAATGTCCGCCGAGAGCGAGGCGGGCGACCGGCGGACCGAGGCGATCCCGGAGTGGAAGCGCGAGGAAGTCGCAGATCTCGCGGAGCTGATCGAGACCTACGAGAGCGTCGGCGTCGTCTCGATCGGCGGGATCCCGAGTCGCCAGCTCCAGGCGATGCGCCGGGAGCTCCACGGCGACGCCGAGCTTCGGGTCGCCCGGAACACCCTGCTCGTGCGCGCGCTCGACGAGGCCGGCGAGGGCATCGCGGACCTCACGAGCGAGATCGAGGGTCAGGTCGGGTTGATCGGCACTGACGAGAACCCGTTCGGACTCTATCGCCAGCTGGAGGCGTCGAAGACGCCCGCGCCGATCAACGCGGGCGAGATCGCGCCGAACGAGATCACGATCCCCGAGAGCGACACCGGCGTCGATCCCGGTCCGTTCGTCGGGGAGCTCCAGCAGGTCGGCGCGGCCGCCCGGATCATGGACGGCTCGATCCACGTCACCGAGGACTCCACAGTACTGGAGGAGGGTGAGGAGGTCTCCGGCCAGCTCGCGAACGTGCTCGGCGAACTCGGGATCGAGCCGAAGGAAGTCGGCCTCGATCTCAAGACCGTCTACGCCGACGGCATCCTGTTCGAGCCCGACGAGCTCGCGATCGACGTCGACGAGTACCGTGCGGACATCGAGGCGGCGGCCGCTCGCGCTCGAAACCTCTCGATCAACGCAGCCTATCCGACCGATCGCACGGCCGGCACGCTGCTCGGCCAGGCGAGCACCGAGGCACGGAGCCTCGGCGTCCACGCCGCGATCGAGAGCCCCGACATCGCCGACGAGCTCGTGAGCAAGGCGGACGCGCAGGTCCGTGCGCTCGCGGCCCACATCGACGACGAGGAGGCGCTCCCCGAGGAGCTCCGCGGCGTCGAGGAAACGGCTGATGCAGGCGCGGATGCGGACGCAGACGAATCGAGCGACGACGAGGCCGAGGCGGAGACCGAGCCCGATGCCGACACGGACGACGAGTCCGACGATGACGACGACGACGACGGCGACGGCGACGCGGGCGAAGGTCTCGGCGAGATGTTCGGCTGATTCGATCACGAAATCAACACTCCCAACACCACAACAATGGAATACGTTTACGCAGCACTCATCCTG
The DNA here is from genome assembly GCF_000336935.1 of Halococcus salifodinae DSM 8989. NCBI lineage: Archaea > Methanobacteriati > Methanobacteriota > Halobacteria > Halobacteriales > Halococcaceae > Halococcus > Halococcus salifodinae. The sequence goes on from NZ_AOME01000003.1 coordinate 17,751, forward strand.
AACGAGACGGACGAAGAGATCAACGAAGACAACCTGACCGACGTGCTCGACGCGGCCGGTGCGGACGTCGAGGACTCGCGCGTGAAGGCGCTCGTGGCCGCGCTCGAAGACGTCGACATCGAGGAAGCGGTCGATCAGGCCGCCGCGGTGCCCGCGGGCGGCGCTGGCGGTGCGGGCGGCGCAGCAGCCGGCGGCGCTGGCGGCGAGGCCGAGGCCGACGAGACCGAGGAAGCCGACGAAGAGGAAGCGGCCGAAGAAGCCGAAGCGGACGACGACGAGGACGACGACGCTGGCGGCGAAGGTCTCGGCGAACTCTTCGGGTAGACGCGCCCACCCAACCCACGTTTTCTTTCAGCAACCCGATAGCCGTGCGAGCGTTTACATACCGGAACGCGACCACCACGGGATGAATGGGTCCGTTCGGCGGGAGCGTCGTGGTCGCACCCGAGTCTGCACTCCCGGCACTCGGGTTCGTGCTCGGTGGGATCGCGCTCGGAACGGTGAGCGGCCTCGTGCCCGGGCTCCACGCCAACAACTTCGCGCTGCTGTTGGCGGCGGCCGCACCGCAGGTCCCGGGGCCGGCGCTGTACGTCGGGGCAGCGATGCTCGCGGCCGGCGTCACGCACACGTTTCTCGACGTGGTGCCGGCGCTCGCGCTCGGGGTGCCCGACGCCGCGATGGCGGCCTCGGCGCTGCCGGGCCATCGACTGGTGATCGAGGGCCGTGGTCGCGAGGCGCTTCGCCTGTCGGCGCTCGGGAGCGGGCTCGCGGTCGCGTTCGCGGTGCCGCTCGCGATCCCGATGACGCGGGTGATGGTGGCGGTGTACCCGACGGTGCGGGCGCATCTGCCGCTCGTCTTGGGTGGCGTCGCGGTTTTCCTCGTCGTCACCGAGCGGTCGAACGCCGCGCGGATCGGGGGTGTGCTCGCCTTCCTCCTGAGCGCGGGGCTCGGGTGGCTCACGCTCGACATCGAGCCGAGCGCGCCGCTTGCTGCGGGTGGGATGTTGATGCCGTTGTTCGCGGGGCTGTTCGGAGCACCGGTGCTGATCGAAGCACTCGACGGGGCCGGGGTGCCCGAGCAGGCCGATGCTGCCGTCACGACGCCGCGGCGCACGGTTGGGTTGACGGCGCTCGTCGGGACGGCCTCGGGCGCGATCGTCGGTTATTTGCCGGGTGTATCAGCAGCCGTCGCGGCGACGGTGACGCTGCCCGCAGTGCCAGAGGACGACGGTGCGCGTGGCTTTCTGATCGCCACGAGCGGTGTGAACACCTCTAACACAATTTTCGCGCTGTTCGCGCTCGTCGCGCTCGGATCGCCCCGGACTGGAGTGCTAGTTGCCCTCGAATCGACGGGTGTGCCACTCGATTTGCCCCTATTGCTTTCCGGGGTCGCGCTCGCGGCGGGTGTCGGGTTCGTGCTGGTGCCGTGGATCGGTGATCGGTATCTCCGGACAGTCGGCCGGATCGAGTACACCCATCTCTCGGTCGGTGTGCTCTGTCTCCTGCTCGGGATCGCGTACCTGTTCGCCGGGCCGATCGGCGTGGGTGCGTTCTGTGCGAGCGCGCTGATCGGCCTGGTTCCCGCAAAGTTCCGTGCGCGACGCGTCCACCTGATGGGAGTGTTGATGGGGCCGTTGATCCTCGGCATCTGAGTGCTGTCGCTCGTTTCGGGACGCTGTGACGGCGATAGCGGTGGCTGTGCGATGGTGGTCGAGTCATGCGGAGGCGGTGGCTGTGCGGTGGCGGAGGCAGTAGGAAGCCACGCGGCCACGTTTATCGCGGCCTCACGGGGAGGGGCGGGGGCTTCAGCGCGTGCCGCCACGAGGCGCGTAGCGCCTCGGCCCGTGCGAACGGGCACGAAGCGCCCGTGAGCAGACGCGACAGCGCGGG
>NZ_AOME01000004.1 GCF_000336935.1 Halococcus salifodinae DSM 8989
GCGAACCGTTCAGTACCAAAGAGGCGGTCGTCGAGGCTCTCCAAGAGCTCGACGGGATCGAGACGTTCATTGAGGCGGGAATGAGCGATGAGGAATGGGAGGCCGGCCAGCACGACCTACTGGAGGAAGAGCCAGACTTCATTCTTGATGACGGCTGTGAACTCATTGCCAAAGTCCACGCTGACCATCCCGACATTGCTGAGGGGATCATCGGTGGTGGCGAGCAGACCACCGCTGGAATCACGCGCGTAGAGGCGATGGAGGAACAGGACGTGCTCCAGTTCCCGGTGTACGGTGTCAATGATACACCGATGAAACATTACTTCGACAACGTCCATGGCACTGGTGAATCCTCACTAGCGAATGTGATGACCACGACCAACACCATGCTCTCTGGCAAGACGGTTGTCGTGGCTGGCTACGGTTACTGCGGACGCGGGATCGCACGAAAAGCTCGGGGAATGGGCGCGTGGACGATCGTCACTGAGGTCGACCCACGCAAGGCGTTGGAGGCAGTCATGGATGGTCACCGCGTGATGGCTATGGGTGAGGCTGCTCCCCTCGCGGACTACGTCATCACTTCAACGGGCAATCGCGAGGTCGTGCGCAAAGAGCATCTCGACCAGTTCCAAGATGGCGTTATCCTCGCCAATGCCGGTCATTTTGACGTTGAAATCTCGCTAGAAGACCTCAAGGCGGAGTCTAATGAGGTAACGCAGCCAAAAGAGGGGATCACACGCTATCATTTGTCGGATGGACGTCGGGTGAACGTGCTCGCTCGCGGCCGTCTCGTGAATCTTACTGGGCCACACAGCCAGGGTCACCCTGCAGAAGTGATGGATACGACCTTCGCGATGATGTTTGCTGCCGCTCACGATATGCTCACTCAGGATCCAAACCTCACGCCCGGATTGTACGCTATTCCGGATCACCTCGATCGCGAGGTGGCCAGCCGTAAACTGGAGACGCTCGATATTACTATCGACAGTCTGACGGAGAATCAACGTGAGTACTACGAGGAGTGGGAACACCCAGACAGTAGCTTCTGAGTACACCTCGTAGTCCTATTCCACTTTGCCTCCAGCAGAGTAGTGAATTTCACTCCTTTATTGTCAAAACGTATACCTGCGTTTGCTCCAGTAGTGCCAGTCCGCGTGTACCGCGCTATAGGTGGAACTCGATATCCGTGTCAGCAAGGTACGTCGCGCCCTGTTCGATCGCCTGCTCAGCCGACAATCGATCCTGCATCACGAACACGGTGTTACTCCCTCGGCTCGTGTGGTACACCGAGTTGCGGAGGATATCTGCGTGGTCGGTGTACTTCTCCTTGACTACGCAGAACGGCTCGATATCGTCGGTTGCCACGCGAGTGACTTCATAGAAATACTCGTCCAAGAACGCCTCTGCCCGCTCGATCTCGTCGGTGGACACTTCGAAGCGATACTGTTCACTGTCATACCACTCGCGCAACTCGTCGAAGACCTCCTCCTGGTCGAAGTACTGACTGAAGATGTACAAGCCGGCATCTTTGACTTTGAACGCGTTGATCTCCGTGGTGTCAGCGTCGAATGTAGACATGAGTTGAACGGTACTCTGGTTCTGGGAGGCTTCGACGTCCTGTACTGGTTGAGCAGCGGTACTCACCCCGAGCACAAATCCTTTGCTAGCGATCACCACAGCTGCAGCAACAGACTTCTCTCTTGTTTCTCCGACGTGGCCATGCCAATTGGCAACAAGAACTAAGAAGAGAGAGCCTGTATAGAAGTGTGCAGGCGTGTTTGCCTGTGCTACGTGCGGTCAACACGGGGACACCGTGCGTAGGAGCATACGCGAACCACGGGTCGGGGGTCAAACCGACCGGCCCATTTTCCAGTCAGACACTCGCTGGGGGATGGCTTCGGGAGCGTGCCGACACGCTCATCTGTGACCCGGCAGCGAGCACAAATGGTGTCGTGACACATCGCGTTTCGAGTGACAACCCCACCGTTGGTTGATGGCTTTTCTAATGAATGCACTGCTTCACCGAGATCGGCGTCCACAATTGATCTGGCAACCACACTGTCTACAGGGATGGTGGGCGGACGGACTGTCTCTAGCGCTCCGGATCAGTATCCGCTTCTGTCTCTGATTCGGAGGGGCGTTGCGAGAGGCGGTCGAATCGCGATTGCGCGCGCTCTGCGCGCTGGTCGGTCTCCCCAGCTTTGTAGGTAGCGTCCCGTACTTCTCCATCCTCGACGCTCACGTACAGAACCGCGTCTTGGTGGCGACCACTCTCCGGCAGTTCTGTCTTTGGGAGAAGGATGTCGTCAACAGTTTCGCCTTCGCCTTCGCGTTCGAGCAACAGCACGGCGAGGTCATCTTCGAAGCGATCAACCACTGCCGTGTACTCGCCGTCGGCT